>JAFURN010000133.1 GCA_017480865.1 Ruminococcus sp.
ACTTTCTTGTAGCTTCAGCAAATACCAGCTGGCACTCTGTATTTACGTTGATCTTAGCAACGCCGAGAGAGATAGCCTTGAGGATCTGCTCGTCCGGAATACCAGTACCGCCGTGGAGAACCAGAGGCATATCGCCTACTGCTTCCTTGATAGCAGCCAGAGTCTCGAAAGACAGACCTTCCCAGTTATCCGGATATACGCCGTGGATATTGCCGATACCAGCAGCCAGAATATCTACGCCCAGATCAGCAATTGTCTTGCATTCCTGAGGATCTGCACACTCGCCCTTACCTACTACGCCGTCTTCTTCGCCGCCGATAGAGCCAACCTCAGCTTCGATAGACAGACCGAGCTTATGAGCAACAGCTACCAGTTCCTGAGTCTTAGCGATATTTTCCTCGATCGGGAAATGTGAACCGTCGAACATAATAGAAGTAAAGCCAGCCTTGATGCAGTCATAGCACTGATCATATGTGCCGTGGTCAAGGTGCAGAGCAACCGGTACTGTGATACCCAGTGTTTCGTCCATTGCCTTTACCATGTCTGCTACTGTCTTGAAACCGGTCATATACTTGCCGGCACCAGCAGATACGCCCAGAATTACAGGAGACTGAAGCTTCTGTGCTGTGTTCAGGATTGACTTTGTCCATTCCAGATTGTTGATGTTGAACTGAACAATAGCATACTTGCCGTCACGAGCCTTTTCCATCATTTCCTTTGCAGATACTAACATTTCATTTCCTCCTAAAGAAATTTAGAAATATTCAGGATGCATTACGCACCTCTTTTTCTATTATAACCCATTCCTGCGAAAATTGCAAGGGGTTATCGGAAATTTGTCAGAATATATGTATGCTGCGCAAGTGCAGTGAACAGCCACACTGCTGTACATTTATCCATTCGGCAGACTGTCGTGCATCCCCACGATATACTTCATCAGGTCGATGACATCCTCATCATCCACAACGCTGTCACCATTGCAGTCGCAGGCAAGCTCCTGCATTGCATTCAGAGTGATCATCTTTGCGTTGTATTTGGATATTGTAATGACATCCACAACGGACAGCCTTCCATCCAGGTTTATATCACCCTGTATGACGGTGTCAGCCGGCAGTGCGGTGGTCGTATCCGCCGGACCCGTGCTGTTAAACATCGACGGCATTGTATGCGCAATACAGGGATTCAGTTCAAACCACACAAATGATTTTCCAAGCACATCCGCCGGCGCATGCTCTGCATTTACATTCAGATAGAAGCTGCCGCTGTAGCTGGGGACCTCATTTATCGTTGACGAGGTTTTCTCAAAAGATTCAATATAATGAGAAGGAATCTTTAACAACTCCGCAGCAGATTCGGTTAGATCTGCGTATACATCCTCAATTGCGAAAAAAACAGAATAAGCGGATGGTTCTGTAAAATTCGCATCGAGCATTTCATAGTAGGATACACCTGCTTCATATCTGCCGGCTGCCTGTTCGGAGATCGCACATACCTCCTCAGAAGATAGTGCAAGAAATTCCTCGTAGGTATACGCATCAAAGATGCTTTCTGTTTCTTCCGCAGAAACCGTCACAGGCAGAAGCGCGGTCAGCATCAGAACCAGGGAAATCAGCACACTGAACGGTTTGTTTGTTTTCATAAAATTCTCTCCTTAATATAATTTGATTCCATTTCTAACGGAATTACATTCATTGCAGACAATTCTTCATAATTCTCAGCAACATATTGTTCGATTGGTATATTAAATTCCTCTTCAATCACATCAGCCAGCGAACAGCCCCATCCCTCTACTTCATCTGTAATAGAATAGGTTTCACCATTACGAGCAGATATTATCCTGTTCATCGCAGTAACATCAGTAAGACTCACTGCTCCATCACCATTATAATCAGCAAGAAAAATCTGAAGATTTGAGAATTCGACTTTTCGAGTAATGAATTCCATAATCAATGCTGTATCTTCCGTCGTAAAGGCACTATTATCATAGGATGTAACTCTTCCCTTAGCAAGATTTGCCTTTACTGAACGTGTAACACTACCATTTGATACCATGTATTTATAGTTATCAGATGGGGCAATCACATTTCCAAAATTATCGGTAACTTTAACTCGCATACCATTATTTGTAGATACAGAAGAATCATTAATCTTGACTGTCCAATAGTTTGACAAATAATCATTCAAATCATATTCTGCACCAATTGAAAAATAATCAAATACGATAAATCGTGATGCAGCTGACGAATCCCCTAAAGTATCACTGGCATTTAACTCACAATCCCATCTTAAATCAGATGAATATTGGCTGACATCCACAGATGAACCAGCACTTGCATAAAGCATTATATCATGCGGCTCAATTGAATTATATTCTACATATCCAGCAAACGAAACTTCACATTCATACACATCAATATAATAGAAATAATTAGGATATTCACCACCCGGAGCAAAAATGCGAGTTCGATTTCCATTTCCAGACACGCCGCTATTACTTGTAGAATTCAACGCATCATATGCAACCCAGATATATCCATTATTATGATTTTCAGCAGCAGTTCCCCATGAATTCGCAAGTTTAAAAGCACCCTTTAACGTCGTGTTATTAACAGTAATCTCTATATCGTCATCATAACCTACTATAGTCATAAAATGACCGCCAGAACTGCTGTCATGATCGCTACCACGAACAACTACATACTGTCCAGCACTATTTCTTTCTACTGTCCAGCCGTTTTTATTCGTCCATACAACAAAGAGATGACCGGAAGCTAATCTTTCCTTAATGTGTGCAATCTCATCAGAAGTTGACGCATAAGATGTATGATATATCGCTCTATATTCAAGAGCCTCTATCATTTTCTCAATATTACTCGACCATGCAAAAGAGTAACCAGATTTTGTACCATTATATGGAAAATCAGCTAAAGTCATAGAGCCTTGATTTTTGAGAATATCATATGCATCATCTATGTAAACACCTACATTTTTACCGCCATTGATATAATTGTATGTCCAAGATGGAGAATACACATTCTCAACAATGTTATTACCACTGTCGTCTCTCGCGGCAGTACCTTTCAGTTTATTTACTTCGTAAGTAAACTGATAATATGTAGTCGCCCATCCAGCACAAGAATTCATATCACCTTGATCACCAATTGCCGGAAACGCCAAATCCGTTGAAAGATCCACATATTCCGGAAGTGAAGACAATGCACTTACAGACAGTTCAGAGGTTGCTATCGTATCTTCAGCAGGCGGCATCCAAAGCCCACCTGTAGCATAGGGAAAATCCGTAATTCCCTATGCGTTCGCAGGAAACATACTACTCCAAGATAAACACAATACAACCGAAAGAAAAAACACCAACACTTTATTTCTCATAATTAAACCTCCTAATTTAATGATACTTTGTTCCTACATTTCATTCACACACTGCATGGGACTCACTCCTTTCAAAAAGCACACACGTCATAGCCCTTTATATATAAGGATCTAGAAAGAATCCAATTTGTTACAGCCTTTTAGAAAAATCTCCCCTCTGCACAGATCTGGTCCGCCTTACTTGTTGCAAACGCACAAAAAGCCGCTGCATCCCCGCAGCGGCACTCTGTTTATTCTGTATTGTTACAAACCACAACATCTCCCGCCTGAATCATCACATTTCCCTGCGGAATAATGGTATGGTCGCCCCGTCGAATCAGAATGATCAGCTTATCCTTTGACAGCGACAGCCTGCGGATCTCCTTTCCGCACCACTCATGCTTTTCATCCACAGAAATTTCCGCCAGATGAATTCGTGCATCATCCTCGTATGCATCTGCGGTCAGGATCGCAATATCCTCTGCCAGCAAAACGGTATCACCCTTGGGAATGACAGTCTCCGCACCTCGTATCAGCATAACCAGCAATGTCTCGGGCGGAAGAGAAAGCTCCTTCACCTGTTTGCCTGCCCAATGGCTTTCCGCCGAAATGGGAACCTGTATCAGCTGAAGCTCATGCTCATCCGTATAGTCGGTAAATGTCTTGAGGACGTTTCCGCTTTCATCGATCATAGAAAGCCCCTTTGCCACTGCGGGAAGCAGCGTACCCTGAAGTGCAATGGACATGAGAATAACACAGAATACAATGTGGAACAGGTCATTTTCCAGTACCGCACCGCCTGCAATCGCAGATACAATGAATACTGCTGAGGTCGCACCGCGCAGACCTGCCCAGGAAACCAGCAGCTGCTGAGAAAGCTTTGCACGGAAGGGCGTCATCAGCAGGAACACCGCAGCAGGACGTGCGATCGCTGTCAGGAACAGAGCGATTCCCAACGCCGGCAGGATAACCTGCGGAAGCTTTGAGGGGGTGGACAACAATCCGATGATGAAGAACAGGATCACCTGCATCAGGTCGGTGATGCCGTCAAAAAAGCCGACCTGCTTTTTCTTGTTGGGAATATTCGAGTTACCCAGAATAATGCCGCAGATATAGGCACTCAGGTACCCATTGCCCTCTATCAGCGTAGGAAGCGTATAGGAAAGAATTGCAATCGCTACCAGCAGAACAGTATCAAAGCCGTTTCCGGCAAGCTTTACACGGCGCAGGAACCAGATGGTCACCAGTGCCAGCAAAGCACCGGCTCCCACACCGAATACAAGCTGCGTGAAAAGCAGATCTGCAATACTGCCTGCGGAAACATTCCCTGTCATCATAGACAGCACTACCGTCGTCATCATATAGGCAATCGGGTCGTTACTGCCGCTCTCTACCTCTAATAAGGAAGAGGTTCCGTACTTCAGGCTGAGCTGCTTGGAACGGAGTATGGAGAATACGGATGCTGCATCGGTGGAGCCCAGAACCGAACCGGTCAGCATGGCCTCCAGCCAAGGGAATCCCAGAACGTAATGACAGAACACACCCACAATAGCGGCGGTCAGGAATACACCCGCAGTAGACAGCAATACCGAACGTCCTGCAACAGGACGTGCCTCGCTCCATTTGGTACTGAATCCGCCATAGAAAATAATAAAGATCAAAGCGCAGGTACAGATATTCTCCGTACCGCTGTAATTCTCAAAGGATATCCCCAAAAGGCCATCCTCACCGCAAAGCATACCCACGCCGATAAACGCCAGCAGCATAGGAATACCAATGCGGTCTGTCAGCTGGTTGCACAGTACACATGCGACCGCAACCAAAGAAAACAGCAAAAGCAGCTGCATCATAACACATTTCCCCTTTCTCGACACTTTCGCATAATTTGTCGATTGAAATTTATACCTATATCTATTATAATAGATATGAGAAAGAATTTCAAGTTGAATTCGTGTTCAAAAAACGAAAAGGAGTATGATACTTTGGACCTTTATCAGTTTTACCTTGGTGCAGCCCTCGATGCCTATACGTATTTCGGCGCACAGGTACAGCCGGAGGGCGGCGTTTTCTTCCGTACACTTGCACCCAATGCAGAACGTGTATGCCTCATCTGCGAGGCAAGTGACTGGCAAGAGATCCCCATGACGATGGAAACCGGCGGCGGAATTTACAGCTGCTTTGTATCGGATGCAAAACCAGGACAAATGTATAAATACCGCATTTATGTGAAAAATTCCGGTGTACCCTACATCGATCATTGTGACCCCTATGGCTTCGGTATGGAACTGCGCCCGAAAAATGCATCCATTATCCGTGACCTCAGCACTTATACCTTCCACGATGCAGAATGGATGGCGCAGCGAGGCAGTCACCACGAAAAGCCCGTGAATATTTATGAGGTGCATCTGGGTTCCTGGATGAAAAATCCCGAGGATGAAAACGGCTTTTACCGCTATGAAGAAATCGCTCCGAAGCTTGTCGAATATGTAAAGGCACACGGATACAATTACATCGAGTTTATGCCTTTAAGTGAGCATCCTGCGGATTGCTCCTGGGGATATCAGAATACCGGCTTTTTCAGTCCGACTTCCCGGTACGGCGATGCAGAAGGTCTTATGCAGCTGGTTGATCTCTGCCATCAGAATGGTATCGGTGTGATTATGGACTATGTTCCTGTACATTTTGCTGTAGATGGTTATGGTCTGACGAATTATGATGGCACACCGCTGTATGAATATCCCGACAAGGAAACCAGCCATAGTGAATGGGGCAGCTGTAACTTCAACCATTCCAGAGGCGAAGTGTGCAGCTTTCTGGCATCCTGTGCGAATTACTGGCTGACAGAATATCATTTTGACGGTATCCGTGTGGATGCGGTATCCCGTCTGATCTACTGGTACGGCGATCCCAATGCCGGCGTAAATCCCAACAGCCTGAATTTTCTCAAGTCCATGAACAGCCATCTGCGCAGACTGCATCCGGATGTGATGCTCATTGCAGAGGATTCCACCAATTATGATGGCGTAACACGCCCTGTAGAATTCGGCGGACTTGGCTTTGACTACAAGTGGGACATGGGCTGGATGAACGATACACTGGATTATTTCCGGGCGCATCCCTGGTCCAGAAAAGATATCTACCACATGCTGACCTTCTCCATGATGTACTATTATAATGAGCGTTATCTGCTGCCGCTTTCTCATGACGAAACCGTACACGGCAAAGCGACGATCGTACAGAAGATGTTTGGTGACTACGAGCAGAAGTTCCCCCAGGCACGTGCGCTGTACATGTACATGTATCTGCATCCGGGAAAGAAGCTGAATTTTATGGGCAACGAATTCGGTCAGCTTCGGGAATGGACGGAGGAGCAGGAGCAGGACTGGGATGTGCTGAAATATCCCATGCACGATTCCTTCCATCAGTATATGAAGCAGCTGTGCAATCTTTATCTGACAGAGCCGGCGCTTTCCGCAGGAGATTACCGTGCAGACGGATTCCGGTGGATCGACTGCCATCAGGAGGAGAAATGCATCTACGCCTTCGAACGCCGTGCGGGGGATGCACGTATCATTGCACTGTTCCATTTTGATGATGCACGGACAGAGCAGTTTTCCTTCACACTGGAACAGGGTCAGTCACTCACGCCGCTGCTGCATTCTGAGTGGGATGAATTTTCCGGCACACTTCCGAAGAATACTGACGATATTCCCGGTACAGAGTGTGAGAATGGTCATTGCTACGAAGTGAACCTTCCTCCCTTCTGCGGAGCGATTTACCGGGTGAATACAACCAAATAAACAACAAAGGCTGCCAGCGTTTTGCTGACAGCCTTTTGTATATCAGATATTAAGCACCATAAGCCGGGCTTTCCGGATAAGTAGAGAAATAGTAAACACCATTTGCCATAAAGGGCGATTCAAGTGCCGCTGCAACACGGGCAAAAATCGTCAAGGCAAACCGCACATCATCCAGATCGACATCACCGTCCAGATCAAGGTCTGACATATTTCTCTGTACAGCGGTGAGGTCCGATTCTTTTCCAACGGCACTGAGCGCATAATGCACCATGATATCCTGTGCATCATCCAGATTTATATACTTGCGTCCGCTGCTGTCATTCAGTGCGCCAACTGCTCCCATAGGATATTCCTGGGTTGCATACATCATATCCGCATCTGCCTGATCTACAGTGCCGTCAGCGTTTATATCCGCAAGTGTCAGCTGCTCCTCGGTCAGCGTGTATGCTTCTTCCTGAAGGTAACGGGAAACCATTGCAGTATCGTGTCCGGTGATGATGCCATCCATGTCTACATCCCCCAGTGCATATGCATCGGCAGATACATGCATCATAGATGCGGATGCCATTACAAGTGCGGTAAGCAGTGCTGTCATTTTTTTCATAAAAACCATCCTTTCAAAACATGCCGAAAAATCAGCAAAATATGGCATTGCTTACATCATCATGTGTCGGGCTCCATAAATAACATGAGCAATACGTTTACCACTTCACCTCGCATTTACATTATACCACACTTTTACCAGTTTGTACATACTTTTCTGAATAAAGCTCATATTTTCTAACATTAATACAAATCATGAACAAAAACACTGTGAATCTTGCACAAAAAAGCCGCTGTATTTTACCACAGCGGCTCTCATTTTGTTCTATTTTATCCAAGCGGGATCAATTCTGACACAGAAGAATTACCCTGGGAATCTGTTACCACAAACATGCAGACATAATTTTCCGGATTCTGGATGCGTGTTACCTCCAGTTCATAGCCGGTCGTCAGATCCTGCTCAAAGCCCATGAGCCAGCCGGACTCCTCCCAGTCAAAGAACGACAGAAGCTTTCCGTTTTCATCTCTTGTCAGATAGCTGCATCTGCCTGTTACAGACATATAGGTAAAATCCTCCAGATTCAGCAGCTGCTTACTTGCACGTTCGATCTCCTCATCAGAATGGATCGGTACCGCACTTCTGATTTCGCCCTCCGGATGTTCACTGTCTACAACGACCTGCAAATTCGCTGCCTGAATCTTCCAGTCGCTGATATCATCTGCAATCGCAGTCAGTACAACAGAAGTCAGATAACGCTTTTCCTCTGAGGAAGAATCATTGTCGATCAGCACCATAGGTGTCGTCGAGAGTTCTCCGGTTTCTGTATCTCTCATATATACCACATTGTTGCTGTAATATGCATGAAGTACACCCGCGGGATCCATCTTGACATTCTTGCCGCCGTGAACGAAGACATACATATCATCTGCACGTTCATCCTCCTCGGATGTAACAAAGCCACTTTCCTCTGCCTTGCAGAGAATATAATATGCAGCACTGCCGAAATTCGCCTGCTGCTCCTCCGTCAGTTCCAGTGTAATATCACTTGCCGGACCCAGAGCCGCTTCTTCTTCGTCCTCCTCTTCCGGGACGCTTTCGCTGCTCTCCTCGGATGAAGCTTCTGCTTCACTCATACTTTCACTTTCAACTTCGATTTCACTTTCAATTTCGCTGCTGCTTTCCTCTTCCTCATCCGGCTTTGCGGAAGGCACTGCCAGTACGCTTACTTCACCATGCGCATCTGCAACATCCCATTCCTCTGCAATGGTCTCACCATTTTCGATGGCATAGAAATCACGCAGGAATTCTGTATAAGAAGGCAAAAAGTCAATATTCTCCTGAAGCGTCAGACAATATTCCTGATAATCTGTCTCTGCACCGTAGGGATAACAAACGGAAACACCGCCCGCATTTTCTACATTGGTACGCATATAAACCGTCATCCCATCCAGCATATTCAGTGCCAGCCGTGCTGTCTTGGAATCTGTAACTGCCAGCGTCTCTACAAGATCCACCATATCCACCAGGCTATAATTATAGCTTGCGGAAAAGCCGCCGAATTCCTTTACCATATCACGGTCACGGACGGTCTGAGGAAATGTAGAAACATTCAGTGCTTCATGCGTCTCGGCAAAGAACGCATTCAGAGCATCCTCTGCCATCTGGTACTTGCTAAGATCCAGACAGGACAGGGTCAGGTCTGCATAGTACCGGGAATTCTCCTCAAAAACAGCCTCACTGTATTCCATATAAGAGTCGACGATCTCACGACCCAGACGTGCGCCGTTCATATCCGGCTCAGACAAAGCAGACAGGAATGCATAGTTCCAGCCCCAGCCCGGCTCCGTTTCCTGAGAGGCGATCATGTAATTGGCATAAGGTGCAAACGCATCTGCCAGTTCCAGTGAACTCATCAGGCAGGCATCAAAACCGATCCATTCCAGCTTCTTGCCGCTTTCGCCCACGGAATTTTCCAGAGCCGCCTGCATCTCTGCCAGCGTCAGAATATCCGTATAGTTTTCATCCACACCAAAGCCCAGTACAGGTCCTGCACCATGGTTCCAGAGGATCAGACTGTACAAATCTGTATCAAACTGTCCCATACACTGCTTCACAAAGCTTCCCAGATTCTCTGCTTCTCCCATATTCTTGGAATCCAGGGTATCAATGACAGAAAAGGCACCATCCTTCAGTTCGAGAAGTGTCTGGTCTTCCGCAGAAATCATACTGTTCTGCCACTCCGCCGCACCGCCTGCGCATACAACAACATGATGCTCCCCGCTGTCCGGCATCGCCTCTTCCATTTCCATCAGGTCCAGCGTCGCTGCACCATAACCCGATTCCAGGTCAGAACCAACCATGTAAACCATAATGGTCTGAGAGTATACTTCTCCCGTTACCTGGCTGTCATCCACATTATCGATCTGCTGCGGTGTCTCCCCCTGTGACCCATCTGCATTCTGAACATCCTCTTCTTCAGAAAGGGAATTCTCGCCCATCACATCCTTATAGGGCTGGACCGTGTTTTTTTCTGCACATCCGCCAGCAGTTCCAGCCAGCACTACACCAGACAAAACTGCTGCCAATATTCTCTGCCTGCGTTTCATAACAAACCTCCATGTAATTGAAATAGCATACTGATTCTACCATATTTTCCTGATAAAGTCAACTAAAATCGGGGCTGCCGCCTTTGATTCAGCAACAGCCCCCTTTTTCATTCATTCAGATTGTGATAATACAGCACATTGTCCAGATAGCACCCGAACACAAATCAAAATACGTCCTTATCCGATCACCGGAAGTGCTTCCTGCTTTTTGACCAGATATTGCAGAAGGATCTGCACATCCATACTATTTATAATAGTATCCTCATAACAGTCTGCATTGTTCAGGGCAGCCCGGTTCAGATAAAGCGTCTGCGCTGCGCCCTTTGCCAGCCATACTGCATCCACCAGGGTTACTTCACCATCCAGGTTCACATCTCCGCACAAGCCGTCCAGCACCGTTACATTGCAGAACAGAATCTTTCCTCGTACAAGTGCATATACCTTACAGATACCCGGTGTATTCGCCGTAATCAGACCCGTATCTGATATGGAAGCAATCTCCTCATTCAAGGTTTTCCAGGTGACTTCTTCTCCATAGGTATTCTGCACATACAGCTGGAATGGCATTCCCTCATACAGCTTTACGCTGGTTCGTGACAGGACAGGATTCTCATAAACGATCGTCAGCGATTCCGCAGTTGTTGTTGTCATTGCCGTTGTAGAAGTCGTTGTTTTGGTTGTAGTAGTCGCTGATGAAGTCGTAGTAGTCTTCGTTGTTGTTGTCTGTTCCTTAGTCGTTGTAGTGGCAGCGGTTGTGGTAGCTGCAGCGGTTGTTGTTGTAGCAGCAGAGGTTTCTGTTGTAGTTGTGGTTGTAGTAGTTGTTGTTGTTGTTTCCTCTGTCGTAGTCGTTGTGGTGGTAGATTCTTCTGTTGTCGTAGTAGTCGTTGCTTCCGTTGTAGTGGCGGAGGTCGTTGCTGCTGTCGTAGTTGTTGTTGTAGCTTCTGTTGTCGTTTCAGGTGCATCGCCTTCTACTACGATCGTCAGGCTGCGCATTTCAGTGGGAATATTACCGTCATCATTGACATAGGTTTCATCGGTCAGGCTGACGGTATATGTACCCGCCGGCGTTCCCTGGAGCAAAACTGTCTCGAATGCAGCAGCCGGGAATTCATCGGATTCGCCCAGGAATTTTGTCGTACCCGTACCATTGTACTGCCATATCAAACGGTCACAAAGCCCGGGAATCTGTGATCCTACAGGCAGATCCGGATCATAGAAGGGAATGGTACCGGACGCCTCGGTCAGTTCATAGGTATCCTGTCGAATGAATTCATAAGTAAAGATTGCAGAACCATCCTCCTGCGGTGTCACATCTGCATAAATGGTTTCTGTCGTGATCTCCTGATTTTCCTTTGCTTCTGCGCTGGTGTAGAAGGACGCTTCAAAGCATACCTGATTATTCTCGGCAACATAAACCGTTTGTCCAAAGCTGCGGTCAACAACATAGTCTGTGGCTACAGAGATACACTGTGCCGTATAACAGGACTGTGTACTGCCTCTTGAGGTGATCGGTGACAGCATATACGGATACAGATTGGTTTGAAAACTGCCGCCGCTGTATTCAACAGTCACCGTCTCTCCGCGCCGTTCGCTGTAGTCCACGGGATTCTGAAAACGCATATGCTCCCAGCTGCTGGGCTCCCAGGTGAAAAACATATAGCTGATACACGGATCTGTCCATTCCTCGGATTCCATGTACACGGATACCGGAATCACAACATCCCCCTGTTCCAGTTCAGCAGCAGATACATATACGGTATCTGCACGCTCCTCCCCGGACGCCAGATAAAACGAATGCTCCGGACAAGCATCCGCAGCAGTGATAACAGCTTCTGCCGACACAGCGGTCAGGCAAAGCGATACCGATGTCAGAACCGACATCAGTCTTGCGGTCATTTTTTTCATAATTATAATTTCCTCCTTTATCCTCACATTCCCTGCTTTTTTTGCTAATTTTCCGTTTCCGGGTTTTCTCTCTTCTTTTAATAGTATAGCATTCCACCCCCATATTGTCAATGAACTGTCCGTAAATCCGCCTTATTTATCAAACATCCTCCCGATTTATTATGCACTTTGCACATGCGCCTGCGGAATATTTTCTGTAAATTCTTTCCGGATATGCTTTTCATTTACCAGTGATTGTGGTATAATGATTGTGATTGGAAATCTCAGAAAGGGAGGAACCTATGAAAAAAATTCTCTGTTACCTCAAAAGCTACAAAAAGGAATGCATCCTCGGACCTTTGTTCAAGATGCTGGAGGCGATCTTCGAATTATTTGTACCACTGGTCGTTGCTTCCATTATTGACAAGGGTATTGCAGGAGGAGATGCTTCCTACATTGTAAAAATGTGTCTGCTCATGGCAGCTCTGGGCGCAATTGGTCTGACCAACACCCTTTTCGCCCAATATTTTGCCGCTAAGGCAGCAGTCGGATTTTCGGCAAAGCTGCGCCATGCGCTCCTTTCCCATATCCAAAGGCTGTCCTATACGGACCTGGACCGTCTGGGTACAGCTACCCTGACAACACGTATGACCAGCGACATCAACCAGATCCAGACCGGAACCAATCTTGCGATCCGTCTGCTGCTGCGTTCCCCCTTTATTGTATTCGGTGCTATGATCATGGCGTTTACAGTAGACGGAAAGAGCGCTCTTGTATTTGCAGCCGCAATCCCGATATTGTCTGTGATCGTATTCGGCATCATGCTGGTGAGCATCCCCCTCTACCGCAAGGTACAGAACCGTCTGGATCTTGTAATGAAATCCACCAGCGAAAACCTCAGCGGTGTACGTGTCATTCGTGCGTTCCGCAAGGAGGAATCTGAAATCGCTTCCTTTGAATCAGAAAACCAGGCACTTACTGATATGCAGAAGCTTGTGGGAAGGATCTCCGCTCTGATGAATCCTCTGACCTATGCCGTAATCAACCTCGCTGTTATTGCTCTGATCTGGACCGGCGCCCTTCGTGTGGAGGCGGGTGTGCTGACACAGGGTGCTGTAGTTGCTCTGTACAACTACATGTCCCAGATTCTGGTAGAACTGATCAAGCTTGCCAATCTGATCATTACACTGACCAAAACCGTTGCCTGCGGAAACCGTATTCAGAGTATTCTGGAAACGAAGCCTTCTCAGAAATTCCCCTCTGCCGAAGAGAACGCAGAGGTTCCGGAGCCGGGAAGCGTTGTCTTTGACCATGTCTCCCTTACCTATGAAGGTGCAGCTGCGCCCTCTCTGTCGGATATCTCCTTTGCCGCAAAAAAAGGAGATGTCATTGGCATTATCGGCGGTACAGGCTCCGGAAAGACAAGCCTGGTCAGCCTCATCCCCAGATTCTATGACACCACAGAAGGAAGCATCCGCATCGGCGGAACGGATATCATGCAGTATCCCAAGGAGCAGCTTCGCAGTGATATCGGTGTTGTTCCGCAGCGTGCGCTGCTCTTCAAGGGAAGCATCCGGAAGAATCTGCTCTGGGGTAAGGGCGATGCAAGTGATGCGGAGCTCTATGAAGCACTGGAGACGGCTCAGGCTCTGGATGTCATCCAATCCAAGGAAAAAGGTCTGGATGAACTGCTCACCGAGGGCGGCAAGAACCTCTCCGGCGGTCAGCGTCAGAGATTGACCATTGCACGTGCCTTAGTAGGCAAGCCGCCGATCCTGATTCTGGATGACAGTGCATCGGCACTGGACCTTGCAACCGATGCGGCTCTGCGCCGTGCGCTCCGGAATCTGCCGGATCAGCCGACTATATTCATTGTCTCTCAGAGAACCGCCTCCATCCGGTTTGCAGATACCATTCTTGTTCTGGAGGACGGTCAGCTTGCCGGTATGGGAAACCACGAAGAACTGCTCGCTTCCTGTCCGGTTTATCGGGAAATCCACGAGTCACAATTCACAAAGGAGGGAAACGCACATGAAGCCTAAGCAGCCGTCTCAGATGCAGACAATCAAAAAGGTGCTTCACTATATTGCACGGCACAGGATATGGCTGGCAGCCTCGCTTCTGCTGGCACTTGTGACTGTTGCTCTGACCCTGTACGTTCCCATTCTCGTGGGTGATGCCATCGACCATATTATCGGTCCGGGAAATGTGGCATTTCCCGCCATTGCACAGATCCTTCTGACTGTAGGCATTTCCGCCGGCGTTACCGCTCTTGCACAGTGGATCATGAATATGCTGGGCAATAAGATCACCTACGAGGTCGTCCGCGATGTACGAAGCCAGGCATTCCGCCGGGTACAGCGTCTGCCCCTGTCCTATCTGGACAGTCATCCTGCAGGAGAAACTGTCAGCCGGATGATTGCAGATGTAGACCAGTTTGCAGATGGTCTGCTCATGGGCTTCACACAGCTTTTCACCGGAATCATCACCATTCTGGGAACGCTGCTCTTTATGCTCTCCATCAACATCAAAATCACGCTTGTTGTTGTTTTTATGACGCCTCTTTCTCTATTGGCAGCCAATTTCATTGCCAAACGGACCTATCTCATGTTCCGCAAGCAGTCGGAGACACGTGCGGAGCAGACCTCTCTCATTCACGAAATTACAGAGGGACAAAAGGTGGTTCAGGCATTCAGCCATGAAGATGAGGTTCTGGCGGAATTTGACGAAATCAACAGCAGACTGGAGCAATGCTCTCTGAAAGCATCCTTTTTCTCCTCTCTGACCAATCCGGTGACTCGTTTTGTAAATGCTCTTGTGTATGCAGCAGTATGCCTTACCGGTGCATTGACCGCAGTAAACGGCGGCATCACCATCGGCGGTCTGTCCTGCTTTCTCAGCTATGCCAATCAGTATACAAAGCCCTTCAATGAAATCTCCGGCGTTGTAGCAGAACTTCAGAATGCGCTTGCCTGCGCCGGACGTATTTTCCAGCTGATTGAAGAAACACCGGAAACACCGGATCCGGCAGATGCAAAAACGCTCACGGATGCCAGAGGTCAGGTAACGCTCCAGAATGTATCCTTCTCTTATGTACCGGAGCGGCCTCTGATTCAGAATTGCAGTCTCAGCATCCAGCCGGGGCAGCGTGTTGCCATTGTAGGTCCTACGGGCTGCGGAAAAACGACACTGATCAATCTGCTCATGCGTTTCTATGACGTGTGTGAGGGTGCCGTTTGCATAGATGGTACAGACATCCGCCGCATTACACGGGACAGTCTCCGGAGCAATATGGGTATGGTCCTCCAGGAAACCTGGCTCAAGGGTGCGTCCATCCGGGAGAATATCCGTATGGGAAAGCCCGATGCTACGGATGCAGAAGTCACTGCTGCTGCAAAGGCAGCCCATGCACACAGCTTCATCCGCAGACTTCCTGAGGGGTATGATACCATCATCGGGGGCGGTGCGGGGAATCTGTCCCAGGGTCAGCGGCAGCTTCTCTGTATTGCAAGACTCATGCTCTGCCCGCCGCCTATCCTCATTCTGGATGAGGCGACCTCCTCCATTGACACAAGAACCGAACTGAAAATACAATCCGCATTTGCACGGCTTATGGAGAACCGGACAAGCTTTATTGTAGCGCACCGCTTGTCCACCATTCAGTCAGCCGATCTGATCCTCGTAATGAAGGACGGCAGCATCATTGAGCAGGGCAGCCACCAGGAACTGCTCCGAAAGGACGGCTTTTACGCAAAGCTTTACAAAAGTCAGTTTGCGGAATAATCATGCAGAAAGGCGGTCGAGCTGGCGCCAGCTCGCGCGGTCCAGCTGCGTAAGCTGGTCGCCGCCCGCAGGCGGCGAAACTCCTGGCTTTTAAATTATGTGCTTTTTCGCCGAACAAACAAACCAAATTTCGCATCGTAAAAGAGGTACAATTTCAAGTAAGCATATCCAGGATATCTTGCTATAGTGTAGAGAAAAGATCATATGCGGAATTTGAAACATAGCAGGAGAGAAGCACGAAGTGCAAGAATCCTGCGGACGGTACG
>JAFURN010000134.1 GCA_017480865.1 Ruminococcus sp.
GCCGTGAAGAAGTCCGGGCGGAAAGGTCGGCTTTCGCGCTTCGCCAGGGCGAAGTCCGGACCCCAGGGGGCGATCCGATCTCTGTGTACCATGGGAAGGAGACCGCCGCCCCCTCTCGCGCAAATTTCCGCGAAATTCAGGCCCCGGGGTATTGGCAGATACAAATGAGAATAGCCCTGAACACCTGCGTTTTCGCAGTTGATTTGCTGCTTGCGCCAAGTGTTCAGGGCTATTTTTATATTGACTTGAACTCTATTTTCGTACCGAGGTGATGAAAATACCGTTCTCATGAAAAACAGCACCCTGTGTTGATGCCAGGGCGCTGTCTGGTATTATTGCTGCTGTTGTATTCTTCTGCGTTCGCGCAGATTGCGCTGATTTATCCGCTGTCTGGCCGCCTGACAGGAAGGATTAGTACAGTATCGCTGGCGCGGCCCTCTGCGGATAAAGAAGTTTCCGCAATGGAGACAGGCCATAGGTGTTCCGTCACTATACATGGAGTTTGGATTGAGATCATAATCCGGAGCGTCATTGGCAACGGAACGGGACAATGCGTACCACGCCAGATCGAATACGGAATAAACATCCGCTGCAAACAGGATGCGATTTGTTTTAGCATCTTTGCGCAATTTCATTTTGAACTCCGGGAAAAGTGACAGGAGTGTAGTGTGCAGGTACTCCAGATCCTGCAATGGGTTTTGTCGGAATTCCTGATGATTGTCAGAACAGTGATCTTCAAAGGATTCTGCCTGTGCATTTTCCAGCATTTCTGCCAGCAGATTATCCGAGCAGAGGTTATTTTCAACAGTTGGAGCGTATTTGTACTTTTCAAAGAAGGCATAGCCGTCGTTGAATCTTCCTTCATAATATAGTTCTCTGGCAAATACGTCATTACCTCTGATCAACTGCAGCAGCGCATGGTGAAAGCATGTGGTGTGATACAGCGGTGCAAGATCGCGCATGAAATCATCCACAGAAAAAATGCCGTCCTGCATGATCATATCTGAATAGGAATCATAATCATATCCGGCATCGTTGGCAAGGTCATACAGAGAATCGACGTGATAAGGATGGATATTGCTGCTGCACCATTCGGCGATCATGTCAATGGGATTACTTTTGCATGCCGGATCATTGATTGCACGATAAAGGTTGCAAAGGCTGACGAGCAATTCCTGCCCGGTCAGCAGGGTATCAGCCTGCCGATCAATCAACTGCTCGTTTTCTTCATATCGCGGGCATAGTAACGCCGCATCATTTTCATATCGCAGTTCATAGCGGGGAAAGCGCACGGTACAATATGTCATCTCTCCTACGCCGCCGATTTCTCCGAAGCTCAGTACATCCACATGAGGCTTAAACATAACCATCCTCCACGTCATCGATGATGTCATCGTACATTCTTTTGATATGATGACATTATACAGTATAATATGATCACAAGCAAGCCTAAATGGTAATTTTGCGAAAGGAGAAACCACAGTGAACAAGATGACTATCAGCGTACAGGAACTTTCGGCACAGATGGGAATCAGCTTGGCGAAGGCATACGAATTGACCCGGAAGCCGGGGTTCCCTGTTCTGCGTGTAGGTACACGCATTCTGATTCCTGTTGACAGCCTGCACGAATGGCTGTCGGCCACTGCCCGTACAGGGCAGAAAACCGAATGGTGACCCCGCTTTGATGTACGAAAGTTTTCCGGAGCGGTATATAGGAGGAGTATATCTATGCGCAAGCCACGTGCCGTAACCCGAGCAAATGCGAAGAAAGGCAAGGAAGAAGATCGCCTGACCATCCGCAGCTCATATGGTTATATGGATCCTACGCCTTACTTTGCACTGAAGA
>JAFURN010000135.1 GCA_017480865.1 Ruminococcus sp.
GAAGGCAATGTTCTGGAGGAAACGGATATCGCCGGTACAGATGCAGTCATTTCGCTGATTGATGCAGAAGGCAATGTGCTGGATGCAGTTACGATCGTCATGAAGGGCGATGTTGACGGAAACGGCGCAATCAGTGTTGTGGATGCTGTGCGCACACTGCGGTATATTGTAGGTACAGCAGAACTGACTGAGGCGCAGGTATCTGCTGCGGATGTTACAGATGATGGTCATGTAGGCACCATGGATGCTGACCAGATCGGACGCTATCTGCTGCAGCAAGGTCCTTTCTATGAGAGTGTGCATAATTAAATAGCGAATATTTGCAGTGCCGCTGACCGAACGGCGGCACTGCATATCATTTTGAGAGGAAGGATGCACATGAATTTAATAAGTAAAAAAACAATAGCTGCGCAGCTGCGGCGATTTGCTGCGCTGATGGTGAGTGCCGCTGTGCTGCTTTGTCAGTCGGGTATCACTGCCTTTGCAGAGACTTCTGAAGGTCAGCTGCATTTTTATGCAGAACCTTGCACTGTAAATGCCGGTGAAGAAATTGCCGTTTCCTTTTCTGTGGAAAATAACACAGGATTTGCAGGATTCGGTGTGCAGATGGAGTATGATGAATCCTGTTTCACACCGATTTCCGTTGCAAGTGAGATCGGAAGCGGCTATATGATCGATAATACGGATACTGCTGAACCGGGTGAATTTACGATATACTGGTATGATTCGGAAAATTATACCGGGAATGGGGCTGTTTTTACAGTAACACTTGCTGTTTCGGAAAATTCTTATGGGCTTTATGAGATGCTCTGTATCGCTTCGGAGGAGAATACCATTCAGATTGCGGAGGATGGTACAGAGACAGCGGCTGCCTGCACCTGGGATCATGCGGAAATAACAGTCCTTAATCCGGAACTGGAAGCAGCCCCCAAACTGAAGCTGTCATCTGCGGATGTGTTGGCAGGCGATACGGCGGAGATTCCATTATCATTTGAACAGGCAGAAGGAATCTCAAATGCACAGATTTCACTGGAATACGATGACGCAGCACTCACATTGAAAACAATAACGGATGCAGACGGAGAGGAAGTTGTCTATTCCGATTCGGCAGGCTGTGCAGTGATTTCGGTTGATACAACGGAGCATGCACTGAATGATGAATGGATTTGTACGTTTTCCGTTCATCCATATGCCAGTGGAGTATCAGAAATTGCAGCTTCTGTATCAGATGCAGCAGACTCAGACGGAAATCCTGCAGCAGTTCTTGGCGCCTCTTCTTTTGTTACAATACAGAACGATGTGTATACCATGCCGGTTCTGGTTGGTGAAAATCAACAGCTCACCCAGCCGGGTGCAGTAACGATTCCCTATACGCTTCTGAACCCATCGTGTCTTATGGGGATGAAGCTTGTGATCGCATTTGATCCGGAATTTGTGGAAGCAGAGTCTGTAAGTGTGCAGCAGGATGAATTGCTGATGGATGCCAACATGCAAAGCAATGTAGATTATGAAAAGGGTGAAATTGTAATTGCATTTTACAGCGGCAGTCCGATTACGGAAAACGGCACACTGTTTTCCTTGGAAATGTCAGTGCTTGAAAGTACCGTATTGACAGCAGATTACGTGCCGCAGGATACATATGACGGTGCGTATCAGTATATTACAATGATATGCTGTCCGACTGACATTGTCATCGGTTCCGGGACCACGGAAACAACAACGGCAACTACAACTACCAGCCAGACAACAACGGTTTCTACAACTACAGGACATGTGGCAACAACAGCTGATACAAGTCTGAGTACGTCCGAATCCACAATAAGTACCCAAAGCGTAACTTCAGCCACTGCATCTTCTGCGGTTACAACGCTTCGGACCAGTCAGACAACAACGAAACCTGCAACAACGACTGAAACCAATACGAGCAGCATGACAACAACGGAGCCGGCAACGACTACTGCGACTTATACAAGCAGCCAGACAACAACAGAGCCGACAACAACCACTGTAACCAGTACAAGCAGTATGA
>JAFURN010000136.1 GCA_017480865.1 Ruminococcus sp.
CTCTCCTTTCTGAGATAGATACGGTACAGCTGCTGCATACGCCCCGGAAATGCCTGCTGACAGATTTCAGACACCGTCCTCCGATGCATATACACTCTTATTTTCTGAAGGCTTTGTTTTGCTACGCTTCCGTGCTGCGCAGTGTCCCAGAAGCCACTTGCTTCGGCTCTGTTCCCACCGACAGCTGACTCTTACCGGATCATGCCTTACACGTTACCGTGTGCCCTTTCCGCTGCATCTGCCTGCGCACAAGCCTTCTCCACACACAGACAAACACATCCTCCTTCTTCATAGAATTACACGCTGCCTCTGTCCGGCAAGCGCATTTACTTTTTATATATTTTAACAATCCGCTCCCACAATTCAATGACTGTTCTCATCAAATCCTATAAAAAAACAGGGATGGATATGCTAAAATACATTCTATCATAGTATACCATACATCCGTGCATTCTGTCAAGGTTTGCACAAAAATTTTCGCTATGAAACCCAGTTTTTGATAATTTTCGCCACTATGCACAAAAAAAGCGGAATGACTTCCGTCATTCCGCCTTTTGTCTTTCTATCGGGATTCACCCATTAAAGCTCTACGCTGCCCTCTACGCCTTCGATCACATAATACAGCATGCTTTCTTCCGGCTTTACATACAGATTGATGTTCTTTGCAGCTGTCTTTGCATTTCCTGTAGCTTCAACCCATGCAGCTACTGCCACGCCTTCCAGAGCATTCATGTCAATCTTCTTTTCACCATACTGCAGCTCAACGCTTACCTTCTTGCAAACTCTCTTCGGAGCAGCCTTCTTTTCAGCAGTCTTCTTTTCAGCAGCTTTCTTCTCAGCAGCCGGTGCAGCCTTTGTCTCTACAACCTTTACTTCTTCTGCAGCAGCAGTCTTCTTCTTTGCAGCCATTTGTGTTTCCTCCTAAAAAATTAGTCGTGGTTTACAGCTTCCTTCAGGTTCTTGCTTGCCTTGAATACCGGAGCCTTGGATGCCGGAACCTGGATGATTTCCTGTGTTCTCGGATTCTTGCATTCCTTGGCATTGCGGTCACGTACCTCGAATGAGCCGAAGCCGGATACTGTCACCTTGTCACCAGCTGTCAGTGCTTCTGTAATAACAGCAAATACGCTGTTTACGGCACTCTCAGCAACCTTCTTGGTGCAACCGTTCTTTTCCTGTATCTTCTGAATCATTTCTGCCTTAGTCATTGTGATTTCCTCCAAAAAAATAGTCTAATGGCATTATATACTATTCTTTTTCATTTGTCAAGATTTTCGCAGAAAACTGACATTTGCACGGAATATCGTGCTTTTTCGAGTGATTTTTTATGAAAAAACACTTTAATTTACAGCACGCATTCCGCAGTAAGACCTCTTCCATCGAAATCTACATGAATCACTGTGCCAGGTGCAGGGTCCTGCGCCACGATCATTCTCGCAGCCAGTGTCTCCAGCTTCTGCTGGATAAAACGTTTCAGGGGACGTGCGCCATAATTCACATCATAGCCCTGTGCTACAATGAAATCTCTGGCTGATTCACTGATCTCCAGTCCCAGCTGACGTTCCCCGAGACGCTTTCTGAGACTCTCAAGCATCAGATCCACAATACTATAAATCTCCGTTTTTGTCAGAGGCTTGTAGAAAACGATTTCATCCAGACGATTGAGAAATTCGGGACGGAAGGATTTTCTGAGAAGCTGCTCTACCTGCGCTCTTGCAGATGCCGAAATGCTGCCGTCTTCCTCGATTCCCTCCAGAATATAGGGCGAACCCAGATTGGAGGTCAGAATAATGATCGTATTCTTAAAGTCTACAGTTCTTCCCTGAGAATCGGTGATCCGTCCATCATCCAGCACCTGAAGCAGGATATTGAACACATCGGGATGCGCCTTCTCTACCTCATCCAGAAGCACCACGGAATAAGGCTTTCTGCGGACCGCCTCAGTCAGCTGACCGCCCTCTTCATATCCTACATATCCGGGAGGCGCACCGATCAAACGGCTCACACTGAATTTTTCCATATATTCGCTCATATCAATACGCACAATATTCGATTCCGCATCAAAGAGTGCTTCCGCAAGTGCCTTGGCAAGTTCTGTTTTGCCCACACCAGTGGGACCGAGAAACAGGAAGGAACCAAGCGGTCTGTTGGGATCCTGAATGCCTGCACGGGAGCGAAGGATGGCATCGCTGACCTTCTGGACAGCTTCATCCTGACCGATCACACGGCGGTGAAGGATCTCTTCCATATGCAGAAGCTTCTCCCGTTCTCCCTCCATAAGCTTTGCAACGGGAATGCCGGTCCAGCGCCCTACGATCTTTGCGATCTCCTCTTCTGTCACCTTATCACGGAGAAGGCTTCGTTCACTTTTCTGCTGCTCTGCCTTTTCCTCTTCCGCTTCCAGTTCCTTCTTCAGCTGCGGCAATCTGCCGTATTTCAGTTCCGCTGCACGGTTCAGATCATACTCACGCTCTGCACGTTCAATTTCACCGCCCAGCTTTTCCAGCTCTTCTCTCAGCTTCTGCACCCTGGAGATACCAGTTTTCTCATTTTCCCATTTCGCCTTCATCTCATGGAACTGCTCACGCATCTGAGAAAGTTCCTGCTGCACCTCACGCAGATGTTCCTGAGAAAGCTTATCCTCTTCCTTTTTAAGGGCGGCCTCCTCGATCTCATGCTGGATGATTTTCCGCTGGATCTCATCCAGTTCGGTCGGCATGGAATCCATCTCTGTACGAATCAGCGCACAGGCTTCATCCACAAGATCGATCGCCTTATCGGGCAGAAAACGATCAGAAATATAACGATCTGAAAGCGTTGCTGCTGCAATCAGTGCCTGATCCTGAATCTTTACACCGTGGAATACCTCGTAGCGTTCCTTCAGACCTCTCAGAATGGAGATCGCATCCTCAACATTCGGTTCATCCACCAGAACCGGCTGGAAGCGGCGTTCCAGCGCAGCATCCTTTTCAATATACTGACGATACTCATTCAGTGTTGTAGCACCGATGCAGTGCAGTTCACCTCTTGCCAGCATGGGCTTGAGCAGATTACCTGCATCCATAGCACCGTCTGTCTTTCCTGCACCAACAATGGTATGCAGTTCATCAATAAAGAGAATGATCCCGCCCTCGCTCTTTTTCACCTCATTGAGCACAGCCTTGAGACGTTCCTCAAATTCGCCTCTGTACTTCGCACATGCAACCAGCGCACCCAGATCCAGTGAGAAAAGCTTTCTGTCCTTCAGATTGTCCGGAACATCTCCTCTTACAATACGCAGCGCCAGCCCCTCTGCAATGGCAGTCTTACCAACACCCGGTTCACCGATGAGGACAGGATTATTCTTCGTTTTTCTGGACAGAATACGAATTACATTGCGAATCTCGCTGTCACGTCCGATGACCGGGTCAAGCTTATTGTTCCGTGCAAGTTCCACCAGGTCCTGACCGTATTTTGCCAGAACATCATATGTCTCCTCGGGATTCTGTCCTGTCACTCTCTGGTTACCCCGGACAGTCATCAGTGCTTTCAGGAACGCATCCTTCGTGATACCAAAGGCTCGCAAGACCTCGCTCAGATCCCGGTTCGCACATTCAAACAAGCCCAGCATGAGATGCTCCACCGATACGTATTCATCCTTCATCCGGTCCGCCTGCTTCTCTGCTTCATTCAGTGCCTGATCGACATCCTGTGCGATATAAACGCTGTCCGCCGGTCGTCCGCTTCCCGTTACAGACGGCTGAGCACTGAGATTCTGCCGGAGTGCCTGACGTACCGGTTCAGGCTCCTTCTCCATCTTCTGGAACAGCTGAGGAATCAGTCCGCCGTCCTGTCCCAGCAGTGCATACAAAAGATGCACCTGCCCAATCATTGTATGCTTATACTCCACAGCAATCTGGTTTGCACTGCGGATGGCTTCCATGGACTTCTCTGTTAATTTCTGTGTATTCATCGCAATACCCTCCATTTACTCTCTTTTCTCATCGTTTTTACCAGGAACTCCTGTACTATACCAGTATTTCCTGTTTTTTTCTCATTGCTGCAAACTGCTGCACCAGCTGACTCCGGAGCAGTTCTGTCGGAACCCCCTGCTGCATGCCTGTAAAATAGTCCTGTATCATCGCATCAAACTGATGGATATACAGACTGATCGCGTTCCCGATCTCCTCTGTACTCTGGGTGCCATTCCGAATCAGACATCTTGTCAGCCGTCCCGGGCCAATCTCATACATCCGCTCCAGCTGACTGCAGATCGGCTTTTCATGCACCTCCAGCTGAATCCAGAAACGGAAGAAATCATCCATGGCATCCAGCAGCGCCCGGCTCTGAGTCCGGCAGGAAATCCGCAGCCACCCAAGCTGATGCTTCGTTGGTTCTCTCAACAGTTCCACGCTGTAGCGCAAGGTAGGACGATACTTATAGCGCAGCGCACTCTGCATAGACAGCATAGCATCCGATGCCTGCATCTGCACACGAAAAATTTCCTGCATCTGTTCTTCCATCACCGAAAAAATAGACTGCATCCGCTTCTCCGGCGTCTGAAAGCTGACATGCTCCGCCAGAATCTGATTGATCAGATTCGAACGGCTCGTACCCTGCCGTGCCGCAAGAGCATCGATCGCCTCCACCACATGATCCATGAGCATGATACTATAGGCACTCTTCTTCATCGGTACACCTTCTTTCCTCTGTCTTTAATAACATTATACCACAATTATAGAATTTGTCAACGACATTATATATATTCGAAAACGATTTTTTGATTTTTAAACCCAAAACAAAATAAAACGTGCGTCTTTAAAGCGTAAAGCTTAAAAGACGCACGTTTGTATAGAGTGAGAAAGGAAAAAGCAAAGTTTATTCCGTCACGCCATCCAGTGTAACCTGTGTTACACCATCATTCACAAGGAAGTTGTCATAGAATGCATCATTCAGCCATATGTCGCAGGTAGCGCCGCCGTAAAGGTTCGGATCGCTGATCAGGATGCAGTTATACTTCTTGTTCGGGAGTGCAGAAGCAAGGGACATGCCATCCACGGAAACACCTACGGTATTATCCTTGGTAAGCACACTCGGGAATACGGCCAGTGCTGTATTCTGACCGCCGGGGATGGTCTGATTCATACCAACAGCAAATACGGTACCGCCTTCAATATAGAAGTTACCGGTATCGGAGATGATACCGCCTCTGTCTACAGCAGCCTTTTTGCCGCCGCAGGCAGTTACGATGCCGCCGCTGATATAGATGGAATCCCAGCTGCGGATACCGCAGTTATCGCCGTTTGTCAGGACATTACCTGAGGTGATCAGAATGGACTTATGAGAAGAGATACCGGTCTTTTCCGCATCGATCGTCAGATTCGTCTCTTCAATCTCCAGATCGTTATTGCAGGCAATACCATGCTCATTATCGCAGAATACATACAGAGAGCCAAAGCCCTTGATCTTCAGGTCATCCTTGCTGTAGATCGCAGCATCACCTTCTGCATTGGTGCTGTAGCACTCCATATAGTTACTGGAACCGTCTATCACATTCACAGTCACCTTATCTGCATTGTCCACCTGAATACAAGGCGCACCGGTATTGACAATACCCACACCATTCAGGCGAAGCTTCACCTTATCTTCATTGCCTACATTGACATAAATCATACCATTAAGCGTACCTGTCAGATGATAGGTGCCCGGCGAAGAGATGTACAGTGTTGCGCCGTCATAGCTGTAGCCGTCACCATCCGCAATCACAGCAAAGTCTACATACTTATCTACATCCTCCGGAGCAACGGTCGTGGTGGTGGTAGTTGTTGTTGTAGTTGTGGTCGTCGTTGTTGTAGTCGTTGTCGTCTTCTTTGCTGTAGTCGTTGTCTTTTTGCTTGCAGTCGTATCAGCCGATTCGCTCTCATTGCCGCCCTGCGTCTGATTGCTGTTCTGATTGTTGTTATTCTGATTGTTATGATTGGAATTACCGCTGTTATTCTTAACTGTAGTTGTCTGCTTTTTTGTAGTCGCAGCAGGTGCGGTAGTCTTATCAGCTGTTGTTGTACCCGCAGCAGCTGCAGTTACAGTTGTTACCGCAGTATCTTTCTTCGCTGTAGTAATTGCCTTGGTCGTCTGTGCTGTATCTTCCTCATCATCCTTATCCTCGATTTCAGGAAGATCGCTTCCGGTTACGATCGTTACCTTCTGGGCAACGATTCTGTCCGCATCCTCGTCCGTTTCCGTCTGATTGCCGCAGGCGCACAGACTTGCCAGCATTACAAAAGTCATTGCACAGGCACACATTTTCTCAAGTCGCATTGGTTGATTTCCCCGCCTTTCTTACAGGAAATGTTTGGTTCAGATGTTATTTACTGCTGTTCATACACCTTATCATCGTAACGGAACAGAGTCAGAACAACAGTCAGGTTACCGTTCAGATTTCGCAGTTCATCCAGGAACTGCTTCTGGTCGGCATTGTTCTTCACTTCCAGGCTGTAGATCAGTTCGAAGAGAGAACCAAAGTTTGTGGTCTTGATTCTTCTCAGTTTCCAGCTTGTGGTATATTCATCCAGAATGCCATCGAACAGACCCACATAATTCATATTTTCAGGAATGGTAATCTTCAGAGTCATGGAACTTGTCTTACACTTACCGAAATTAGTCATTTCAACTGCAACAAGCACTGCTGCAATTACAATGAAGAAGACGAACAGGAACCAGATGTACTCAGAACGGTTGATGCCGCAGATAACGCCGGTTGCCATTGCAAAGAATACATATGTAATATCCTTGGGATCGCCAGGAACCGTACGATACCGGCAGAGTGTAAATACACCCGCAAGGCTCAGAGCGCTTGCCATGGAATTGATCATAACCAGTACAACGGATACAATTACCGGAAGGATCAGAATCGTCAGCACATAGCTGGAGGAATAGCTGCTCTTGCGGTGTGTGTAGATATACAGAATACTGATGAGAACACCCATAAGAACACCCAGTCCGAGTGTTGCGATCATATCGATTGCGCCTACCGGCTCTGCTGCGGCTGTTGTTGTATCTGTAAACAGTGTGTTCGCAGCATTCGCTGCCATTGAAGTGATATTATTAAACATAAGACAATCTGCTCCTTTTCTGTTCTTCCATTCTTGCCCGTACTTCGTTCTGATATGCTCTTCCGTACTTAGAAAAGCTGATTTTATAGATTTTCAGTGCCGCAAGCTGCTCTGCCAGCCACTTCGGCATAGAACCGTTGATTTTTACTTCCATCAAACGTGCCGTCTCCGGAATCAGCTGCTCGCCGTAGCTTTCCAGGTCCAGTGCCACATCGTACCGCCGTGCGGTGATATTTCTGTCAAAGGTCAGACGGAAATTGCCGTCATCCTTCCCGAAATATGCTGCACGTTCATAGCTGATGTACTGCTTCGGCGTTACATGATACCGGCTCAGAAGCACATCCAGTTCTTTCAGAACCTGACGCTGTATATACTTACCATTGTCCGCAGGACGAATCCCATGAAACATATAGTTGTTCGCTTCCTCCAGCGTCATGGTTACACGGCGCTTGTTCACGATGCCGCCGATCTTCTTCTTGATCTCAAGAAACACACGGTCCTCCGGACCTGCCGGCGAAAGATAGCTGCGCAGGCGGATTTTCTCCTTATAATACGGCTTCTCAATGGACTGACGAATCAGATCATCGTTCTCCGTATCATAATACACATTGTAAATCCCGTATGTCTTTCCGTCGATACAGTAGGGGTCCGGATTCATATACTGAGTCAGGACCTCCTGCAATGCCTCATACTGCTCAGCGGAAAGCAGAAACTTGATTTCCCGTCGTTCAAATGTCTGAATTGCCATGAAGGTCACCTCCTTGACGTTGCACTTTTTTCCTCTGATTGTAATTATAGATGACATAACTTAAATCAATCTTAAATGTTTTAGTAAATTTGATGCTCCAGAAAAAAACTTTTCCGCATACATAAAAAATATAGAAAAAAGCAGTTGCTATTTCAAAGGGATTCCTGTATAATAGAAGAAACTGCACGACTGGCAGGATTCTGAAAAACAAGGAGAAGAAAAATGGCTGAACTGAAGTATGAAATCACAGAGCATATCGGCGATCTGGCAGAACTCGCCGGCGGATGGACCAAGGAGTTGAATCTGGTCAGCTGGAACGACCGTGATCCCAAATATGACATCCGTGACTGGAACGCGGATCACACCAGAATGAGAAAGGGCATCACCCTCTCTGCTGAAGAAGCAATGGCACTGAAGGATATCCTGAACGAAATTGACTTTGATTCCTTCGATTGATCCGAGCAAGAATAGTTTCAGAAAAATCTGTGGGGACCGGTCCGGTTCCTGCAGATTTTTTCTGTTTCAAGTTTCAAGGAGACTTATTCAGCCGCAGACATCACCTCTGTTTCCATTCCTGTCTCGCCGGTTTCTGCTCCGGACTCTGCTTCTGTCACAGTTTCTGTTTCTGTTATCGTTCCCTGAGCGGATGCTGCCAGCTCTGCTGCTTCCTCATACACTCTGGGCGGCATTGGCATCTCATCCAAGATCAGACACACCTCTTCCAGAACCTTACTGTATGCCGCCAAGGAAAGGTGAATTCCGTCACCGCCGTCATACTCAGCCATCAGACCGCCTGTAGAAGAACTTCCCAGAATTGACGCAGTATCAAAATAGTACACGCTGTCATAGGCCGCCGCTTCCACTGCACTCTGAAGCGCAGAATTGAATTCCTGGATGACACTGTTGGGTGCATAGGAGCATGTATCGGAAACAGGTGTAATGCCTGCTACAATTATAATAGAATCCGGGCAAGTCTCAAGAACCGTATCGACAATTCCCATGTAATTCTCTGCAAATGTGTTTGCATCTGCCATGTACAGGTCATTCATACCCATGGAAAGGTAGATATAACCCGGCTGTGCAGCACTGAGCGCACCGATATAAGAAAGGGTCTGACCATCATAATTGAAGCTGTAATCATTCACGGTCGTAACAGACAGATTGGTTACAGCAAAATTATAGGGATTCATCAGAACCTGATAAGCACCAAATCCGCTTGCGATGGAGTCACCTACAATGCTCAGATTTTCCGCATAAAGTGCATGCAGCTCCTCCTCAGGCAGATCAAGCTTTACCTGCTCTGTTGTAGAGGTCGCCATCGCCTCACGGCTGAGCGGACCGATAAATACAGAAGGTGTTGTCGTCACTGCTTCATCTGTTGTATCACCCGCGCCATCCGTGCCGGCTTCAGAGTCCGCCTCTGTTGTCTGTGCCGGTTTGGTACCGGATGCCGCCTCGCCCGTCTGACTCACCTCAGCAGATACATCCTTTACGGCAGGCTCCTCCTTATTTGAAAAATGCATGCTGACAATCAGCAGAACCATGCAGCCCAGCGCACCGCAGAGTGCGACTGCATTTCCATAATCCTTCATATACTCCTCCTCAATATTACTCATCCCGCTCCTGAAGAACACCTTCACGGTAAGCAGCGATGAGAGATTTCAGATCAGCGATCCGCATTTTCAGGCGTGCGCCTTCATCCGTATCCCCGATCGAAATACGCTTTGCAGTATGTTCAACTGCAACACGCTTTGAAACAATATCCGTACAGTCGCTGACTGCCTTTTCACGAGACTCAAAAGGCTCATGTGCAGTAAGCATCAGACCATAGGAATTATAAATCAGCGTATAACCGGCAATTCCCGTCACCCGCCGATACTGCTTGGAAAAGCCGCCGTCAATGATCAGCAGTTTTCCGCCGCATTTCACAGGACTTTCCCCTTCCTTCTGGTGCACAGGAACATGACCATTGATAATGTGGGAATTCTCCCCGGTCAGCCCGAATTCTGCAAGAATCCGTTCTGCTGTTTCCGTATCCTCCATAAAGGAATAGTAGGGATTTTTCTCCTCCTGATGCGTCTTTTCATCCGCAATGAAATACCGCTCAAAGGTTGCCATTTTACTGCGTCCGAACAAGGGCGAACTGGGGGCATTCCATAAAAACCACATCGTATCCCGTCCGAGACGCTTTTCCTGCTCGGAAAGGGAAATATATGCCTTGCGCACACAGCTTTCCAATGCATCATAAAGCGCTCTGCCTTTATAGCATTTTCCGCAGACAGAGACCTCCTGGAAGCTGCCGTCTGCATGGAGCGGCACACAGCCGTGATACAGCAGATTTCCGTTATAGACCTTGTACAGACCGCCTTTTTTCAGAAGCAGCTGCATGTGACGCTGAAGCTTTTCGCAATGCACAAAAGCAGACTGAAGCTTCTTCACCACTGTCTTTTCCTCGTCAGTCAGGACATAGGGATTCTCTGCATCCACTGTAGGAAAGCGGGTATCTAGCAGCGGATACACTTCGCCATCCAGGGTGATCGTACCCTTTTCATAATCGATGCGATGCAGAAGTCTCCGGGACTCCATCCCAAATTCCGGATGCGCCTCCGCAAGCAGACCATCCAGCTTGAACTGAATCACTGCAATCGCTTTATGCATCTTCATAGCAAGACCGATTTCCGTGTTACGTTCCTTAGCCCTGCCTCTGATTTTAAACTGGCTGCATGGATCATCGCCGTAGACATCCAGTGCAAACCGTGCAAGCGGCAGCAGATTGATGCCATAGCCATCCTCCAGTGTATCATAATTCCCGCAAAGCAAAGCATTGCGGACGACCGCAGCAATACATGCAGTCTGTCCGGCAGCGGCTCCCATCCATACAACATCATGGTTCCCCCACTGAATGTCCAGAGAGTGATAGCTGCAAAGCCGGTCCATGATAAAATGCGCACCGCTGCCTCTGTCATAAATATCACCGATAATATGCAGGTGATCGATCACCAGATGCTGGATCAGCCGTGAAAGTGCAACAATAAAATGCTCTGCGCATCCGATTTCAATAATCGTATCCACAATTGAATCATAATAAGCCTTTTTATCCAGGACCTCCGGCTTTTCGGTAATCAGTTCCTCGATCACATAGGCATAATCCTGAGGCAATGCACGCCGGAGCTTGACACGTGTATACTTTGATGCAAGCACCTTACACACCTCAATGAGCCGGTACAGTGTTACCTTATACCAGTTTTCCATGTCCGGTTCTGTATCCCTTACCAGTTCAATACGTTCCTTGGGATAGTAGATCAGAGAAGCCAGGGCAACCTTTTCCTGCGTACCCAGCGTATGTCCGAAAACATCGTCAATTTTCTTGCGCACGGCACCGGAGCCATTGCGCAGCACATGGGAGAATGCATCGTACTCCCCATGAATATCCGAAAGAAAATGCTCCGTACCCTTAGGAAGATTCAGCACGGACTGCAAATTGATGATCTCTGTTGTGGCACGTCCGATGGTGGGATAAGACTCGGAAAGCTGTTCTAAATAACGTGATTTCGTATAAGCCATAATTCCTCCATTCATTTATCTCCGCTGTAAGTCCTTCTTTCTTTTTATTATACCACATTTCCATGCACTTGGCAAGACAAAAAAATCCTTCCGGGACTTCTGCCCCGGAAGGATCGGTTCTTATAAGCCGACTTCGATTATTCCAGTACGTTTGCAGTACCGATGATATCGAATGTTACTGTAAAGCTGTCAGTGGGCATTGTGTAGTCCAGTGCAGCCAGGTCGGTATTGTAGATATTTACCAGTTCCACATACATGTTGCCCTGTGCATCTGCCATAACAACCGGATTCTCAACCGGGATCTCTGTGTCATCACACTTCAGAACAACATTACTTACATGCATGGTAGGATAATACATGAAGTCTGTGCTGATAAACAGCATATTCAGCTTGGAGCTGTCCTGAGAGAAATCATAGCCGGATACAGATACGCTGTAGGTACCATCTCCTGTGATGGCTGCGTCTGTAAAGGTTGCACCGGTATCAATGATCTCGTTGTCCTCGCTCCACTTGATCAGAGTGTTGAAGTGTTCTGTTGCAGCACCGTAGGAGCCATCATTGTATGCGTTACGGAAGGTATAAACCTCGGTCTGGATACCAATGTAAGCGTGAACCTCAGAGGCTTTCTCAACGCTTGCCTCCACAGCAGCATCAGCGCCAGCCTGAGGATCCTTGTTCGCTACAGCCTCAACAATTGCGGAAATGATCTCCGGCTGAGTCTGTTCGTATGTAGAACGATCAAATACGCCGAAGCCATAAGCAGCGTTTACACCGTTGTCCCAGTATACAGGAACGATACCCAGGGAAGCAGCCTTACCTGCAACATAGCCGTTGTAGTATACACGGTTGGACTGGATCTCGCCGGCAAAGTTCGCGTCAGCAGTGGACTTGTCGATACAGCCGTACTCACCGATAATTACCGGGATACCCTGGCTTACATAGCTGTCATAGAGCTTCTGCATCTGACCATCGAGGAAGTCCTCCTGACCCCAGTTGCCAAGACCGGAAGCAGATACGCCAGCTGTAATAGCAGCCTGTCCTCTTGTACCCCAGAGGTATGTCTTGATGTTCTCCTCACCGCAGTAATCCCACGGATCGTAGTAGTGTACAGACATCATCAGACGGTTTTCACCTGCTGTACAAGCATCATCAGTGGGCATTACAAAGCCGTAGTCGCCTACTGTGTAATCGATGTTGGTGTTCCAGCCGGTGATCAGCAGATAACGGTGTGTATTCTTGGAACCAGTTGCTCTTACTGTATCAATGAAGATCTGGTTGTAGTTGTTGATATTCTCATAATACTCTCTGTTAATATCGCCTGAATATGTTTCACCATCAAATTCCTCGTTCATAGCCTCAAAAATCAGGTGTTCATCATATTCCTTGAAGCGTTCAGCAACCTGTTTCCACAGCGCCTC
>JAFURN010000137.1 GCA_017480865.1 Ruminococcus sp.
AAACTGATTATCCTTGTGAAACAAGACTCGCACCGTCCGCAGGATTCTTGCACTTCGTGCTTCTCTCCTGCTATGTTTCAAATTCCGCATATGATCTTTTCTTCATACTACAACAAGATATCCTGGATGTGCTTGCTTGAGATCGCACCTCTTTTACAATGCGGAATTTGGTTTGTTTGTTCGACCCAAAAGCACGTAATTTAAAAGCCGGGTGTTTCGCTCTCTGCGGAGAGCGACCAGGGCTGCCCGCCCTGGACCCGGCAAGCTGGAGCCAGCTTGACCGCCTTTCTGCCTTCGGCAGTTCATGCGATAAACTAATCTCTCCTGTCTTAAAACAGTGCAACCATTCTGAGGACAACATCTGCAACACGCTTTGCTGCAATCTTCTCAAACTGATCAAAAGACATTGCACCCTCATCATCTGCATTGTCAGAGATGCAGCGTACACTTACGTAAGGCACACCGTTCAGATAAGCACAATGACCAACCGCCGCACTCTCCATGTCTACCGCATGAGGACTGAGCCGATCCTGAATGGACTGCTTTACCGCATTGTCAGAAATAAACGCTTCTCCCGATACAATGCGTCCGTAAAAATGATCAATACCGAATTCGTCACATACCTTTGCTGCCAGCTCCATCAGCTTCTCATCTGCTGCGTAAATGCCGCAGTAAGGAGGATAGTCCTTGAGAAAATGCAGATCCAGGTCATGCGGACAAACCTCGCTGGAAATAACGATATCACACACCTTGACCGCACGGTTCATGCCGCCCGCAATGCCTGCATTGATAACAGCAGCCGGGCTGAAGGTGTCGATCAATGCCTGCGCACAGACTGCTGCATTTACCTTGGCAATGCCGCTGCATACATGGATGACCTCGGTATCCTCAGAAATACGGTTTACATAATATTCAAAGCCCGCCTTCTTTACGATCTCCGAGCCAGACAGCGCTGCACGGATATCTACCAGTTCAGACGGCATTGCGCCGATAATTCCAATTCGCTTCATTCTATATACTCTCCTTTTTTTATTCTGCAAACAGCTTGTCAAACAACTCTCTGCTCATTTCGGTTTCCGGATGGAACGCATCAGACGCAGCATATGCTGCTATACTGTTGGCAAACAAACGCGCCTCATTGCGATCATCAATTTCATCCAGACGGCAGGTGCATACAAGAAGACTGCCCTTTCCAATCTTTGCCTCAAACAGAATGCCCAGACGATGATTGCGCTCAAAGTTGTCGATCATCTGTACAATGGGACGGTATCCTTCCGGCATATCATCCAGAATCGCACAGTCCGAATGATGCACAATATCATACCACTGAGGGGTACTGTAATGCTCACTCAGGAAGCCCTCCAGTGCCGGATGTTCTTCCTCAATACAAAGACCCATTGTACCCACTGCAACCGGCTTCTTCATCCACTCACAAATTTCCCGGAACATAGGATAGCACCAGAAATCCGTGCAATAAAAGCCCTCGATGGATTCCTTTACTTCACAGGGCAGGAACAGAACCTTCTTTCCTGCTTCCAGCCCCTGAAGCGCCTCCTCATAAACAGAGGTCACAAGAAGTTCCTTGCAAACTGCCCAGCAGATTCCCTCTTCCTGCTTCGGGTAGAGATACAGATCGTATGCATTGCAGATCTCTGTATCTGATACGGACAGGATCAGACGCAGCCGCTGAGAACGCTCTGTCTCAGGCAGTACTATATTTATAGTACCCAGTGCTGTCAGACCGATATTTTCTTCCGGAATCGCAATGCTTCCGCTGCCAAGTTCTGTACCGTCATCACTGAGCAGAACCCAACCTGCCTCCGCCCCGGAAAGATTCTGCATACCATAACGGCGCAGAGCAATATCCGCAGTGAAGGTCTCCCCTGCTGTCAGAACATAACTGTCAAACTGTGCCAGAATCACCGCTTCGGAACAGAACATGCGCCATTCCTCCGGAGAAATCAGACCCTTATTGTCCATGAAAGCATCCAGCATACCTACAAGCGCCGTTCCCTGTCCGCTGAAATCCTGTAAATCAAGAACCTGGAAGCCTGCAACATATCTGGAACGCATTGCCGCCTCCAGTTCCTCCTTATAACAAGCCGCTGAAAGGAGTCCTGAGCAGCGGAAAAAGTCCTCCGCCTGAGAGAGCATTCCCTTCTCCTGAAGCCGTTCCCGGAACACCTCGAAATTACGCGCCTGAAGCGCACCGGTATACTTCTCGATCTCCTTGAAATCCGGATATACGGCATACTGACCGATCTCATGGGTCACAATGGGCTTTGACAGGATAAGCCCCTCTGCACCGCCGTTTACCTGAACCTTCTTGACACCCGTGCCATACTGAATTTCGATTTCCTTTACGCTGTCAGCACCGCTGTCCTCTGCGGCCTCGGGAAGGATCCGGCTGTCATAACAATGCCTTGTACCCGGCCGCTCTGTCTGAATATGCCCCAGAGGTGCATCACACATTCCGTATGAACCGCGGATCAGACGATTCTTGCTGAGCCGAACGCCCACAAAGAAATCATCCTCCGGCAAAGTCAACGGAAAATGCTGGAAGTTATTGCAGCCCTGTGTGTAGAGATGACGTGCGTCAGCTGCACGATAGCCCCGGATGATTTCCGCCATACGCTCACTGCTGCCCCAGAGTTCATTGCCCAGGGAGAACATGGTAAAGGACGGATGATTGCCGAATGCCTTGAAAATCTTATAACCGAGCTCACTGAGATACTGCTGCTCCTCTGCATTGTGATTCTCATCGGCTTCGGTTGTGATCGTTCCCCAGAAGGGCAGCTCCGGCTCCATATAAATACCCAGAATGTCTGCTGCAGCAAATGCCGCTTCCGGCGGACAGCAGGTGTGGAAACGATAGTGGTTGATACCATATTCCTTTGCAATGGACAGAATGCGGATCCACTCATTGACATCGGTGGGGGCATAGCCGGTCAGCGGGAAGATCATACCGTCGTGCTTGCCGCGGAGCATGGTGGGCTGACCATTGATGGTAAACTGATGACCGTCTGCCTCCATGGTGCGCAGACCGAAGCTGACCTGACAGGCATCTGAGTCATTGACACGAAGCCAGAGTGAATACAAAGCCGGTGTATATTCGCTCCAGAGATAGATCGTATCACCCAGCGGAATCTCTACAGTCACCTGACCCTTTTCATCCGCAGAAATTTCCCCGTTGAAGGAAGGAATGCGGCTCTGCTCCTCCCCTTCCAGAACCATACCCTCTCCCTCCGCACTGAGCATCGCATGCTGTGCGCCGTGAAGCTGCATTTTCAGGGTAACACTCTTATTTTCAATGTCCGGATATGCCTGAACATCACTGATGAAAACATCGTCAAACACTTCCAATTTGATTTCACCGGTGATACCGTTCCAGTTGGACTGCGTATCCCGGGAGGTCAGATGTCCGCCCTTGGTCGGATAGTCTGTATTCTTCACGCAGATCACAAGCTCAAGGAGGGGCTGCTTTACAGAATCTGTAATATCATAAACATGGGGCGTGCAAAGGCTGTCCTCGCTGCCCACATATTCGCCATTCACCCAGAGCCGAGTCAGTCGTGTGCGTTCCAGCGTCAGGCGCATGGGCTTACCTACATATTCCGGATTGATGTAAATTTTTCTGCGAAACCATGCCTGTCCTTCAAATGCATAGGCATCGGTCAGAAAGCCTGTTTCACGGGCAGGATTGGGACATCCTTTTTTTGCCAGAGATGTGGTTCCCGGCAGCGTCATTGTATCATCAAAAGCGGCAGGCTTGCTTCCCGGCTGCATCTGCGCCAGTGACAATTCCCACACGCCGGATAAATCGTAACGTTCTATCATAAACCTCATTTTCCTTTCATAGAATGTCTTACGGCAATTTCTCACTGTACTTATTATAAAGGCTTCCCGCAAATAAATCAAGAGGGAATCCCGCAAATAAAAATTTTTTTGGAGTTTTTTCAGCTTCAGCACTCCAGAATACCGAAAACGCACCGAAATTGCGTGAAATACGTGCCGCAAAATTTTTTTTTGAGAAAATCAAAAAAAGGCTTGACAAAACAGATTTTATGGTGTATAATATTACTTGTCGCTGAGAGATACGGCGGCAGGAAAATGGAATATGATGGGAGTTTAGCTCAGCTGGGAGAGCATCTGCCTTACAAGCAGAGGGTCACAGGTTCGAGCCCTGTAACTCCCACCATTACGTTCTGGTAGTTCAGTTGGTTAGAACGCTGCCCTGTCACGGCAGAGGTCGTGGGTTCGAATCCCATCCAGATCGCCATTTTATGCGGATTTAGCTCATCTGGTAGAGCGCCACCTTGCCAAGGTGGAGGTAGCGAGTTCGAGC
>JAFURN010000138.1 GCA_017480865.1 Ruminococcus sp.
AGTAAATGAGATAGTGTAAATATAAAATTGGCCCTACAGTTAACAGACTGTAAGGCCAATTTCTATAATCCGCTGTATTAATCCATAAACGATAATTTGAAAAACTTCTATATCGCTATCCACTTGAGGACGGTAGCTCTCATTTTGTTCAGTATCTTTTGATGTCGTTTGGAGACTGCCATTTTGCTGATACCAAGGCACTCGCCGATTTCCTGCATGGACTTATTCTTCCAGTAATACAGTATGATCAGCTTCTGCTCGTCGGCAGTAAGAAGCTTCATAGCCTCATACATTTTCTCAAGGTCAAGTCTATGGAAAACTGCATCTTCAAAGGCTCTGCTGCTGTACTCCTTACTTAACCGCACCATTTCAAAACTACTTTTACTCAGGTGACGTCGGTCGGAGCGTTCCTCAGCATCCTGCCGCCTGCGGTCAGTCTCCAGAAATTCGTACAGCTTGTTCGATATTTCTACGCTCTCATTCTGAACCCGAATCAGCATAGTTCTATGCACCTCTTTCCGTTATGGAAAGGTACATATTTCCGACACAGCAGAAGCTATGAACGCTCACGAGTCCGACCTTAGTCGGCATATGTTTGCTTAAGCGGATTTCGTGATCCCTGAGGTTCATGCCGAAACATGTTCCTCACCGGTTTGCTGATTTGTTTGTGTGGTTTATTATAATTATGGTGTGAGAATAAGCAATGAGGGTGATGTTAGAGATTGGTGATAGCTGGGAGAAAATATTGGGTGGTTATTGAACTGGGTAAATTCCATTTATGTACGTCAGCTTGCTGCTCCGAACATCGGCACAATCAACAATATGACCAAGGTAGTGCAGTACGGAATCGAGAACTATTATTCAGATAGCAAAGATAAGCTGGAAGACTATGACAGTGCCCTGAATCATATCACTCAAATATGTTATAATGTTAATAGTCGCAAAAATAGCTTAGCCACGCAGTTCTTACTCTGCGTGGTTATCATTTTTTATATAAGATATTATGCGCATCAGAAATCATAGCGATCACTTTATTTTTCTGTTGGCATTTCTATACGTATCCGGCGTCATTCCCATAATTTTCTTGAACTGCCGCACAAAATAAGAGGATGTGCTGTACAGACAAGCTTCGGCAATTTCCTCGATAGACATTTCCGAATGCTTCAGAAGATTTGACGCATACTGGATTCGGCTCATGATAACATCCCCAAGATAAATAGGCGTATTGAATGGAAAGTCCAGACTCTGCATGAGCTGTTCTTCTTCCTCGTTTGGACCGAAATGGATCCAGTCGTCAATATATGCTTGCAAAATAACGTGGATGCAGACAGTCCAAGCAGAAAAGTATGCCAAGTTGATAGAATTTGTTGTTGCTTCTGGATGGCGGCTGTGCTATACTGACAATAGTTATAAAAGAACGTGTGGTATATCATTTAATTATGAGGAGGAATCATTATGAATTTCAAGAAGATCACAGCAGCAGTAACCTCGCTTGCATGCTGTGCGGGACTTATCTCTGCAATGCCATTTATCGGAATGCAGGTAAGTGCAGCTGAAGTCGTACACAACGACTTCGAAACAGACTACGACGGCTGGTACGGCAATGCTGACGCTGTAAAGCTGACCGCTGTAAACGGCGATGGCTTTGACGGCTCCAGAGGCATGACCGTTACCGGCAGACTTGCAGCCTCTGACGGCGCAAGCTCTGCAAAGGGTCTTTATCTCAGCGGCGGCATCAGGTATAATTACAGCGTTAAGGTGTACAGCAATACTGCTGAAAACTTCCGTCTGTCGCTTCTGTATATCGACCCTGAAACCGGTGAGGAGACTACTGCTGAGCTTACAAGCAAGGAAGCCAATGCAGGCGAATGGACTGAGCTTTCCGCTGATTTTGAAGCTCCTGCAAACAGCTGTGAATTCCGTCTGACGATCGCAACAGACAGCACAAACGATTTCTGCTTTGACGAGGCAGTTATTACAACAGAAGAAAAAACCGCAGCAGACGCTGTATTTGCAGCCTCTGCGGATAAGGGTCTGAAGGACGCTTTTGCTAACTATTTCAAGGTTGGTACATGTCTGCCCTCAAGCTCCATGACCAACTCTACCATTACAAATATCGTTCTCAAGGACTTCAACAGCGTGACCTGCGAGAATGAAATGAAGCCCGACGCTATGATCGTCCAGTCTCAGTGCAGCGGTACTGAGGTTGCAGTATCTCTCAGCCGTGCAGCGAGCATCATGGACTTCTGCGCACAGAACGGCATCGGCATCAGAGGTCACGTTCTTGTATGGCACAGCCAGACTCCCGGCTGGTTCTTCAAGGAGAATTACAGCGACAGCGGCAGCTGGGTTTCTGAATCTGTTATGGATGACCGTATGGAAAGCTACATCAGGAATACCTTTGCTATTATCGAGGAGCAGTATCCGAATCTTGACCTCTACGCATACGACGTTGTAAACGAAGCAATCAGCGACGACCAGACAAGGATCCAGAACAACGGCGGTGCAAGAGTGCCCGGTGACAACAATGTTACCAATGGCACCTCCGGCTGGGTACAGGTTTACGGCGACAATGGCTTTATCGAACCTGCTTTTACATATGCAAGAAAGTACGCTCCTGCTGACTGTAAGCTTTTCTATAACGACTACAACGAATACTGGGATCAGAAGCGTGACGCTATCTATAATATGTGCAAGTCTCTCTATGACAAGGGACTTCTGGACGGTATCGGCATGCAGTCCCATATCAACGCAAATTACGACGGCTTCTCAGGCGTTTCCGCCTATACAACAGCACTCAAGAAATATGCCGGAATCGGCTGTGAGGTTCAGATCACCGAGCTTGACATCACACTGGAAAACGGTACCTATACAGACGCGCAGCAGAGTGAAAAGTACAAGGCGATCTTCCAGGCGGCAATGGACATCAACAAGGGCAATTATGCCGGCGATGTAACAGCAGTATGCGTATGGGGCGTCGGTGACGGCACCTCATGGGTAAACAAGGACGGTAAAAGCAATCCTTTGCTTTATAACACAAACTATCAGGCAAAGACAGCCTACAATACAGTTATCGGCATGATTCCCGAATCTGAATGGGGTGACGGCGGCGGCATAGTACAGCCGGACGAAAGCGGATACTTCTTCCACAGCACATTCGAGGGCAATACCGACAGCTGGACAGCAAGAGGCGCGTCTACTATCCTCACCAGCGGACGTACAGCATATAAAGGCGGCGAAGCTCTGCTCTCCATGGACAGAACCGAAACATGGCATGGTATGTGCAGAACTCTCAGCCCGAAGGCATTTGTTCCCGGCAATGAATACAGTTTCAGCACTCATGCAATCTACTTTGACGGCGATATGTCTGAGCCTGTTTCACTGAAGCTTCAGTATGTTGATTCAAACGGCGATACACGCTATGCCTCTATCGCAGAGGTAACAGCGGTCAAGGGCGAGTGGGTACAGCTTGCCAATACAAATTATAAGATCCCATCTGACGCCACAGATATGGTTCTCTATGTGGAAATGCCTCAGAGCCTGTATAATTTCTATATTGACGAGGCTATCGGCGCAGCAGCTGGCACAGTGATTCCAGGTGCAGGTGCAAAGAATCTCACAAGAGGCGACGTAAACTTTGACGGCTCTATCAATATCTTCGACCTGACAAGCATTAAAATGGGCTTCAGCAAGGGCTTTAATACCACATCCTCGCAGCTTGTTGCAGACGTGGATCAGAGCGGTGCTGTTGATACTACCGACGCAAAGCTCCTGCAGCAGTATATTGCTCACGTTATCACTGAATTCCCGATAGCTGAAAAATACGGCAACAATGCAGAAATGGAAACTATATTCAGCAAGATCAAGACAGCCACAAGCTACAAGAGCGATTTCAACAACAATCCTCTTTTCACTCAGCGTTTCGGTGCAGACCCGGGCGTTATGGAATATGACGGCAGAATTTACGTCTACACCACAAACGACGTTGTAGAATATGACAGCAGCGGCAATGTAGGCGAAAACACCTACGCACAGATCAACAAGATCAACTGCATCTCCTCTGACGACCTTGTAAACTGGACAGACCATGGTGCGATCGAGGTTGCAGGCTCAAACGGTGTTGCAAAGTGGGCAACCTGTTCATGGGCACCCTGCGCTGCACATAAGACAATTAACGGCAAGGAAAAGTTCTTCCTCTACTTCTGCAACGGCGGCAATGGTGTAAGCGTAATTACAGCTGACAGTCCTACCGGTCCGTGGTCAGATCCTCTGGGTCACGGTCTTATCACACGTTCAACTCCCAACTGCTCAGACGTAGTATGGCTCTTCGATCCGGCAGTTCTGGTAGATGATGACGGTACTGGCTATCTCTACTTCGGCGGCGGCGTTCCGGAGGGCAAGGATTCCGACCCCGGCACAGCAAGAGTTGTAAAGCTGGGTGCAGACATGGTAAGCCTTGCAAGCGATCCCAAGACTATCAATCCGCCTTACCTCTTTGAGGACTCCGGCATCAATAAGATCGGCGATAAGTACTATTACAGCTACTGCGCAAACTGGAATACAGCAGGCAATTCACTTGGAATGACAAGCTGCGCTATTGAGTATATGGTATCCGACAATCCTATGGGACCCTTTACCTATGCAGGCGAGTTCTTCAAGAATATCGGTACATTCTTCGGTCTCTACGGCAACAATCATCACTCTATCATTGAGTTCAACGGCAAGATGTATCTGTTCTATCATGCCCGTGCAGTTGAGGCGGGTATGGGCATCACCGGCAACTACAGAAGCCCGCAGGTGAACGAGATAACAATGACCGACGGAAAGTTCAACAGCGTAGAAGGCACTATGACAGGCGTTTCACAGCTGAAGGCTCTCGACCCGTATTCAAAGGTTCAGGCTGAAACTATGTCAAATCAGGCTGGCATCAATGTAAGTGGTCTTGGCGATACGGTAGTTACCGATATCGACGCTGGCGACTGGATCAAGGTAAACGGCGCAAGCTTCTCAAAGGGTGCGTCAAGCGTAACTATCCGTGTGAAATCCAGCAAGGAAGCTGCTATCAAGATCTGCACAGGAACAGCAACAGGCACAGCTATCGGCTATGCGGAGGTTCCAAATACAAACGGCTCCTTCAAGGAAATCACCGTTCCCGTTGACAGCATCAGCGGCTCTCAGAATATCTGCTTCATCTTCAGTGATACCATGGAGGTTGACTGGTGGCAGTTCTCATAATTCAATAATTTCTACAGCAGGCGTACCTTTTATCATGCAGGTACGCCTGTTTTCAGCATCATCCGGAGTATATGATATACAGCAGAAAAGGGTGTAAAGTTGATTGAATGGGGAGTTGCTTTCAGTGCCGGATCAAGCTAAAATAATAGTAGAGAAAAACGTGAAATCTGCACGGAATTGGAGGAATTACTATGAAGATCATTAAGGGCAGGACGCTTGCGCTATTTACTGCGATCGCAGCACTCACGCAGTCAGTGAGCGCATTGCCGATGACACCTGTATCTGCCGATGATGCAGGGATCAGTACTATGTATGCTGCTTCCGATACACAGGTGATAAGCGGAGCAGTCTACGAAATACAAAGCATAATGAGCCAGAAGCTTCTTACTGTTGCTGAGGATGGAAATGTACATCAGTGGGAAAGCCTTTCTGACGCATCCCAGAGGTGGATGATCTATGCGCTTTCTGACGGCAGCTGTAAGATCATCTCTGCTGCTGACCCGACTCAGGCTCTTACTGTAGAGAACGGCGACGGTACAGACGGAAATAATGTTTATGCTGCGGAAAGCGACGGTTCTCTGTCTCAGCAGTTTAAGATCGAAAAGGACGGAGACGACTATTACATCACTACATGCTGCTCAGACGGCAAAGCTTGTGTTGATGTATACAATGTCAGCGCAGAAAACGGTGCTAACATCTGTCAGTGGAGCTACTGGGGCGGTACAGGTCAGAAATTCAGGATAACGCCTGTTGACGGAAGATATGAGCTTCCTCTGGGTGACCTGAACTTTGACGGCAGCAGAAACATCTTCGACCTTTCTCTTATGAAAAAGGGCGTTAAGAATGGCTTTGATGTACATACAGCAGGCATTGCCGACCTTGACGGAAGCGGTTCAACGGATGCAGCTGATGTAAAGCTTCTTCAGGAATACCTGGCTGGCAAAACCACAGAATTTCCGGCAGGAACTCATTATGTTTATGAGCTGCCAGATGTATATGACGGCGAAAAGACACTTACCGGCAGCCGTATGATGGAAAAGCTTGACCGAGGCGTGGTTGCTGTCAGCACAGGCAAGGCAGCATTTATCAGCTGGAGATTCCTTGCTTCTGATGAAAGCGATATCGGCTTCAATGTGTACCGTACAACAGACGGCGTGACTAAACGTGTGAATGATACTACTCTGTACGGCGGAACAAACTACACAGATACCTCTGCAGATCTGACAAAGAACAATACATACTTTGTAAAGACAGTCTATAACGGCAAGGAATGGGATACAGAGGGCGATTATACACTTGCTGCAAATTCTCCGGCACTTGCGATCACGATTCCCATCAAGGAAGGCGGCAATATCCATTTTGTATGGGTTGGCGACTTCAACGGTGACGGCAAGTATGATTATCTCCTTGACAGAACATGGGATGAGCAGCAGAAGCTTGAAGCTTATCTCAATGACGGTACTTACCTGTGGACCATCAATATGGGCTACAACAGTGAAAACAAGGACAATATCGAGCCCGGCGCATCCACAATTGACGTTGGTATGTGGGACGGTGCAACTGTATATGATATCGACTGCGACGGCTCTGCGGAGGTTCTGCTTCGTATTGCAGACGGCGTAACCTTCGGCGACGGTAATGTGTACTCCAATAAAACACACGCAAACGCTCAGGCGATCGCTGTTATCAATGGCATGACAGGCGGTCTTGAGGCAACTGCACCTGTACCAGATGATAAGATCGACGAAGGCCCCAAGGCTTGTATGATGGAGATCGGCTATCTTGACGGTGTAAAGCCAAGCCTTATCTGCTGGGTAAAGAACCGTAATTCCGATAAATCCTTCAACAGCTACAATGTAGCATACGGCTATGATGCAAACGGAAACTTTGTTCAGCAGTGGAAGGCTGGATGCTACGGTGCGGAAGCGCACAATATCCGTGTAGCAGACGTTGACTATGACGGCAAGGACGAGGTTCTCCACATGGGCTATGCACTGAACGGCGACGGCAGTCTGCGTTACATCGTTCCCAATGTTGTCCACGGCGACCGCTGGTATGTAGGCTCCTTCTGCAACGGAAACAACGGCAAGGAGATGTACGGCTACGGCATCCAGCAGGACAACGCAAGCGGACTCCTTGAATATTTCTACAACGCATCTACCGGCAAGCTGATCTGGGAGCATTATGCAGCAGAGGGTACAGCTGACGTAGGAAGAGGAAACGTGGGCGACCTTGACCCGAATTATGACGGCTTTGAGTGCTGGTCATTCCAGGGACTCTATTCCATGGATAATCAGAAGCTTGCGGACAGCACGCTCTATCCGGTGCTCCGTCTGTGGTGGGACGGCGACCTGCTCAGTGAGTCCTTTAACGACGGCAGAATCGAAGAATGGAACTATGAAAACAAATCAACCAGCCGTATCATGACTACATGGAATGTTGCAGAGGCAAAACGAAGCGACAGAGGCGTGCCTATGTTCTATGGTGATATTATGGGCGACTGGCGTGAGGAGATCGTCATGACAAACTACGCTTTCTCAGCCCTGACTATCCTCACAACTACACAGCCTACAGATGAGCGTATCTACTGTCTGGCACAGAATCCTGCTTACCGTAACTGCATGACCGGCAAGGGCTATTATCAGTCCCATATGCTGGACTACTTCCTTGGTGCAAACATGGAAGCGCCTGAAGCACCGGATATCTGCTATATCGGAGAGTGTAATCTTGACGAAAATGCTGTATATGCTATCCGTAACGTAAACAGCAACCGCTGCATGGACGTTTACAAGTCCGGAACTGAAAACGGTACAAATGTACAGCAGTACAGCACCGTTCCCGGAAAGCCGAATACAGCATGGACGATCAAGGATGCCGGCGGCGGTTACTACTACATCATCTCACAGCTTGGCGACGGAAAGACGCATTATCTTGACGTTGACGGCGGTTCGCCTGACAACGGTGCAAACGTACAGATCTGGGCCAGAAACGGAGAGGATGCACAGAAGTTCAAGCTGAAGCGCAATGCAGACGGCTCCTACATGATCCTTACAAAATGCTCCGGTGATACCAAATATGTAGAGGTAGTTGATGCTGAAACATCGGCTGGCGCAAATGTAAGACAGTGGCAGTATACGAATCATTCCTGCCAGAAATGGTATTTTCAAAAGCTTTCCTGACAAATCCTCATAATTGAAAAAGAAGCTGGTGAATCGCACCGGCTTCTTTTTCTTGTAGCTGAAAAGTTGACAAAAATTGCTTCGTATGATAAACTGTATATGTAGAATATCACAAGACTACTGCTTGTTTATTATAGAAAGAGGATTTATCATGGAAGCAATCGGAAGAATTGGTGTAATTATTCCGCAGATCATAGAGCAGATGGAATATGAGCTGATGTACGGCATTCACGATCAGGCAAAAAAGCTTGGGTATGATGTGCTGATCTTCACGGATACATACAATCCATGGAAGGATGATCCGGAAAATTACTATGTAAGAGGACTTCAGAATATCTATCATCTTGCCTATCAGGCAAAGCTTGACGGCATACTTTTTGCGGCAGGACGTTTATGGCAGAAGGAACAGTGCGAAAGAATAAACACAGAGCTCAGAAAGCTTTCGATTCCATGTCTTGTGCTTGATATGGAAAGCATGGATTTCCCGCACTCCTTTGCACAGCAGAAGGAAAGCGTAAGAATGCTGACAGAGCATCTTATCCGTGAGCATGGCTGCAAAAAGCTTTACTGTATTACGGGCATGAAAGGCGAATTTAATTCAGATGAACGTGCCGGAGGCTTCCGTCAGGCTATGGAGGAGGCGGGGCTGCCCGTTGACGACAGCATGATCTTTGACGGTTATTTCTGGAGAGATACACCAAGACAGATAGGACGTGATATTGCTGCCGGCATCATACCGAAGCCGGACGGCGTTGTATGCGTCAGCGATGTCATGGCTACTTCACTTTGTCTTGCACTTGAACAGAACGGAATGTCTGTTCCTGATGATGTTGCGGTTACAGGATATGACGGCTGCAGGTTTTCCTATACTAACGATCCGCCTATAACCACGGTTTCAGGAAGAGAATTTGACCTTGGAAGAAAAGCTATCAGTCAGCTCCACAGCATTATATCCGATGAGCCGTTCTGCGAGCCGAAATCAAAACAATATATTCAGCTGGGTACAAGCTGCGGATGTGCAGTGATGTCAAGGCGCAGAAATGACAAGATCGATATTTCTGCGCCCGGATATATTGCAAATTTGCTTAATTACTATTTCGGCAGAAAACAGTCCAACGACGCTGACTTTATATCCAAAATATCCGATGCCGACAGTCTGGAGCAGCTTACTGAACAGCTGGATCATCTTGCATATATGCACACTAACATGACGAGAATGGATATATGTCTGTGTGATGAGTGGATGTTTGACTTTGAGAACCCGTCGAATTTCCGCAAGTCAGGATATCCGGAGAATATGAAGCTTATTTATTCCAAGAATGACTCTCAGCATAAGAACAGCTGTGAAATGTTTCCCACGGAGCAGCTTCTGCCTATGCTGGAAAAGCCTCATGAGCCGTCTCTGATCGCATTCACCTCACTGCACCGGAAAAGACAGATATTCGGATATGTTGCAACAGCCTACGAAAAGACGTATGATATGTTCCTCAGTGAATATTATCTTCACTGGTGTGATGCGATAGCAAACGGACTTGCAAATATGCAGAAAAAGCTGTACAGAGATTATCTGAGACAGCAGATGGAGGCTTTGTCGATCCATGATTCTGCAACAGGTCTTTACAATAGGCGCGGACTGCTGGAACATCTGCCTGAGTATTACGATAATGCTGTCAGCAGTGAATGCGGCTGCGTATGTATGCTGCTTTCCTATATACCTAAGAAGAACAGCATTTCAGTCCGGATCGGTGTTGATATGTCTTTGATGATCGCCAATGCTATAAGACTTTCTGCCGATGACGATGAACTGTACAGCCGCCTTTCCGATAATGTATTTGCATTGATACTGAAGGTCACGGATGGAGATATAACAGCAGTGTCCCAGCGGCGTCTGATGGAGCTGGAGGATAAGCTTCTTTACTTTCAGGGTGCTGTGCCCCATCCGCAGCTGCCGGATCTTGTAACGGACTGTACCTTGCTGAAGCTTGATAAGATAAGCGAGGCAGATGAATTTCTGGAAAGCAGGCGCCAGAATCTTATGACGAGAATGGATAGTGCAGTCAGCACCGGCGGTAGTCTGAAGGATCAGCTTTACAGCCTCAGACGAAGGATAAATTCCTCTCCGCAGAATGACTGGTTTATTCCTGATATAGCAGAGTCTCTGGGTGTGAGCAGCAGTCATTTTCAGCGTACATATAAAAGTGAGTTTGGTGTAAGCTGTATGGATGACGTTATTTATGCACGTATAGAAAAAGCTAAGAAGCTTCTGCTGAATACGGATCTGAGAATACAGGAGGTTTCCGATCAGTGCGGTTATGCAAATCTGAATAATTTCATGCGCCAGTTCAAGAAGCACGCAGGAATGACCGCTACCCAATTCAAGCTGAATAAGGGTCAATAGGGATAATAGCAGAATACTGAAAGCTTGATTCGATTCCCAGTATGGTGCTGTTTTTTGATGTGACTTCATTTGCAACCCAAAGGCATTGATTATATACATAAAAGAAATCCTCGGAAACAAAACATTTCCGAGGATTTTCTCTGGAGCTGGTGACGGGATTTGAACCTGCGACCTGCTCATTACGAATGAGCTGCACTACCACTGTGCTACACCAGCATTGCTATTCAATTTAAATTTTTACAAGGCTTGCGGTGTCCGTCTGCGATATCGCTTTAACGACAACCTGCGACCTGCTCATATACGGTCAGAAATATAGTCGCCTTGCTCGGCTGTTCGCCATCGCAATCCTCCTTATTTCTTCTCTTCGCATCCTCCCTTCTTCTGCCCCAGGCAGCGGTCGGATGCTCAGCAAATGCGCTGCACTACCACTGTGCTACACCAGCAAAATATTCATTCTTTACAACATTAGTTATTATACCACAAACCGCTGCATTTGTCAAGTAAAAGCTGTATTTTTTCAGTCCATTCTTTATAAGTCTGCTCTGCTCCCTTATTTTTCCATGCAATTTTCGGCATTTTGACGGCTTTTCCCCTCTGATGTGTCTTTCTCTGGATTTTTCTACAAAAAAACTGAGAAATTCCAAATTTGTTATTGAATTCTCCTGCAAGGTATGTTATAATAAATATAATTCAATTATTATGTCTGAAGGAAGGTTTCATTATGAAGAAGAAAAAGGCTGGCTCCGCACTTGGAGTAATCGTGGCAATCATTTTGATTATTGTTGCGGCGACAACAATGCTCACAACAATCCTTTTCGCCAATCAGGATACGCCGAAGCTCTTCGGTCATTATATCTATCTCCAGAAGAGCAGTGCGATGGAAGTGACAGATTCTGCGGATGACTCTGCCTCCATTCATGCAAATACAGTTGTCTTTGCCAAGGAATATAACGGCACTGACCCCCTGTCCGTAAATAACGCAATTCTCTGTGTACTGGCTCCGGACGATTCCTCCCCCATTGAGGATAAGGATTCCAACGGCTATGCGATCCGCCGTATTCTGCGTATCGAGCCCAACGACGAAACCGGTGAACTGCTGTATTATCCTACCACCATGCAGACAGATGCCATCGGCACAGAGCCTGCGATCACTTCCAGTTCCATTCTGGGTCTGTGTGAATTCGAACATGCAGGACTCTATTCCTACATCACATTTGTTCAGACTCTGCCGGGCATCATTCTTTTGCTGGCGCTGCCCTGCGTACTGCTCATCGCTCTGTTGATCACAAAGATCGTGCGTTCCAAGAACCGCAAGCTTGACGAAGAGGCATATGCATTCGAGGAAAGCTATGATGAGGTTCCGGGCGAGGATATCTACGATGAAGGCTATGCCGATGATGACGATGCAGATTATTCCGATGAAAGCTATACAGATGAACACACCAGTCCTCTGTATACACCGGATGCAAGCAGCACAAGCACACTGGACCGCAAGCGCATTTCCATTGCACAGAACTTCACACAGAAGGCTGTAAATCCCAATTCTCCGTATCAGAAGGCGCGCACCATGCAGTTCAAGGCGCAGAAGGATATTCCGATTCTGGGCGGTGTACATGATCAGCCGCAGAATATGCCGGCTGCAAATGAAGGCAGCTATGTCGGCAAGTATTCCTCAGATGCTCCGGTCAGCACTCCGGCAGCTGAAGCGGCTCCGGTTCAGACCTCTGCGCCGGTACAGGAATACCACGGTTCACATGAAGCAGGCGGCACTGGCGGCAGAGTATTCCGCAGCGGTGCTTCCATTACTTCCAATTTCCGCAAGCCGAATGTAGATGATATTCTGTCCGGCGACCCGCTGGCAAGAGTTCCGTCCGCACCGGCAGCAAGTGCACCGGTACGGGAAGCAAAACCGGAAAAGCCGGCTGCAAAGATTGCGGCATCTTCTGCAAAGCGCAGCAACAAGACAGATTCCTCTGTGGATGATCTGCTGGCAATGATTGAAAACCAGAAGAAAAAGCTTTGATCTCAATGAAAAGAAGGCTGTTGCAGGTTGATTCTGCAACAGCCTTTTTGGTTCTGTCTGAAAAGTTTGGGATATAAAGGTTCTGTTCGAATTGTTGGGGACACTCCTTACTGGAGCCTGTCCCCTTTGTCCTGCGGACATTTCAGCAAACGCACGAGCTGCCCTTCGGCAGCTCGCATAATAAACCCCAAATATGAAAGCCTTCCGCTCGTTCAGGAACGGAAGGCTTTTGCTCTGCATTCTATTTTAAAATCAGCCTACAGTTTTCTTCACCGCATTGACGATCATTTCCGTGCAAAGATCAATACCCAGCACGCCGCTGTTCAGACACAGCGCATAATTTGACTTGTCATACCAGTTGCCGCCTGTATTGATGCTGTAGAAGGTTTCTCTGCGCTTGTCAGACTTGCGCAGCATCGCCTCTGCACGTCTCGGCTCAATGCCATAAGTCTCTACAGCACGCTTGACTCTTGCCTCTGTATCTGCATAAATAAATGTACTGAACATCCGCTCCATATCCCGCAGAATGTAGCTTGCACAGCGGCCTACGATCACGCAGTCCTCCTTCGCAGCAAGTTCACGAATGATATTGGTCTCCACAATGTACACTTTATCTGAAAGCGGCAGATTGTCCTCAATGGAACGTGTCGGATTGGAGGACAGCATCAATGTATACAAAAAACTCTTCGGTGCTGCTTCCTCTGCACTTGCCAGGTAATCTACCGATACACCGCAGCGTTCCGATGCCATTTCCAGAATTTCACGGTTGTAGAACGGAATTCCCAGTTCCTGAGCGACCTTCTGTCCGATTTCGCGACCGCCGCTTGCATATTCTCTTTCTATTGTGATAATACGATTGCTCATTTGATTTCAATCTCCTTTCATATTGTTAATCAGGGGTATTTTTTCTATTATAGCACATTTCAACTAAAAAATCACTAAAAAAATGAAAAAAATCAGTACAAAATACAATTTTCAGCGATTTGAATAAGAGAAAGACCGCTTTCTTATGCATCCTGACAATATCTGACAGGATGCAAGCGGTCTTTTTCTATGAAAAATAATTATTCTGCGCCGCGCATAATGGCATTCACAATGGACGGATATTCCCATGTACAGGTTTCACGGTCCAGAAGTGTGAACTCCTCCTCTGCCTCGCCGTTATCCCATACAAAGCACTTGATGCCATGCTGCTTGGCACTGCGGATATAATATTCAAAGTATGCTGCACGGTCTGCGGTGTTGCCGTTTTTATTGATCGCACCGAACTCATCAATGATAACCGGAATGCCCTTACTGATAAAGGTATCCGCAAGGAACTGGAAATTCTTGTCCAGCTCAGCCTGATCCGCATCACTGCCCCAGTCAGAACGTGTGCTGTCCGGACCGCAGAAGTCCCAGGGCGCATAGCTGTGGATCGACACAATTACATGGTCATCGTCCGGAACCTTCACCGCATTGACAGCAGTTTCTGTAATAGACTGGGCGTGAGATGTAACGATCAGAGTACGGTCTGCGTTCAGTCCGCCGGTTGCACGTACCGTTTCTACAAACTTTGCAAAAAGCTGATTGATCACATCATGCTCCTCCGGAGTACCGCCGCTCCACTCGGTTGCAGAACCAACCACACGCGGCTCATTCATACCCTCAAAAATCAGGTGGTGATCATAGTCCTTGAAGGCCGCACAGATCTGCTCCCAGATATGCATAAGCTTTGCTTCAACCGCTGCCTGCTCACTGTAGGTCGGCGTCAGCCAGATGTAGTCATCATGGTGTACATTCAGAATGACATACATGCCATTGTTCATGGCGTAGTCCACGACCTCCTTGACACGTGCCATCCACGCTGCTTCGATCGTGCCATCGGCAGACATATGCTCACCCCAGGTGACAGGTATACGGATGGCATTGAAGCCTGCATCCTGTACCGCATCGATCATTGCCTGAGTTGTCTTCGGGTTGCCCCATCCGATTTCTGTATCAGATTCAGAGGTATCATAACTATCCAGCGTATTGCCCAGATTCCAGCCCACGCTGATATCTGCAACGATTTCCGCAGAGGTCATGTTGTTTACCTCCTCCGCAGAAGCTGTACTGCCGTTGCCAGAAACAAGTTCCTCATTGTCCTGCACTTCATTCTTGTGTGCAGTTTCACCAGTCGAGTTGCTGTAGCGCACCGTTACCCGATCCAATGTAATACTGGACTGGTCGCTCCACCAGAAGCCCAGCATTACTTCACCCGCCGCAGAGATATCTGCCTTCACATCCTCGGGAACGATCCATGTGAGTGACAGATCGGAAGCATCGGTAATCACTGCAATGTTGCCGGTCTGATACCAGTTTTCATCCGTAGCTGCCTTGCTGCCCTCTTCGAGGGATACGCCAAATGCACCTGTAAATTTACCCAGAGAACCGCCTGCGGAGATATCAAAGGTAACAGTCTGTACAGTATCCCCTTCAGATATCAGTTCGGACAGATCCACATGGGCAGTCTTGGTTTCCTCGCTGCCATAGCTGAGTACAGCCGCCGGAGATACAGAGGTCTGACCGTCAACGGGAACCTCCGCAGTACGTGTATAATTACAGATGACACTGCTCAGGCGCACCTGCTGCACCTCACTCCACCAGTAGCCGATAAGCACCTCGCCGTTTGCATCCACATAAGGCGCAACGTCAGCAGGAACATTCCATGTAATTTCCGCATAGGCACCGTTTACTGCATATTCAAAGTCATCGGACTGATACCAGCCCTCATCGGTTGCTGCCGGACAGTCCTCGGTAACAGAAATACCGCAGCCGCCCTTATAATTCACCATATTGGAAGCGCCGTCTCCGGAATAGACAATGAAGGTGAAGGAATGCACCGTATCCCCTTCTGTGATCATGTCAGACAAATCCGCTTTATAGGTATTGGTACCGTCACGGTCCAGGACCGCATTGATTTCTGATACCTCTGCACCCAATGTCGCACGGACTGTCTCCACCGGACTCACATGCTCTGTCGGAGCCTCTGTTGGTGCTTCCGTTGTTTCCTCCGCAGCAGTCTCCTCTTCCGTTGCCGCTTCGGTTGCCTCCGTAACAGCTTCTGTTGCTGCCTGGGCAGTAGTTGTCTCACTGCTCTGTACAGAGTTCTCCTCCTTGCTGCTGCATCCAGCAAGCGCAGTACCCAGACTCAGGACAGCCAGTGCGGCCGCCAGACTTTGCTTCCATCTCATCATTTTTTACTCCTCTTTTCTCTTTTTTCCGGCAGCGTATTTCTTTCTGTGCTGCCTGTATATGTATATATGGCATAAGAACAGGCTGTTCCCGGAGAACAGCCTGCATCTGTAACCATTTTACATGAGCAACGCTTTTAGCGAGCGCCCTTTCTGCACAAAACGACCTTCACAGTCTGGAACAGCAGCTTGATATCTGTCTTTAAGCTGCGTTCTTCTATGTACTGGATATCGCTGTTCACCCATTCATCAAATGGCATGTCACTTCTGCCATTGCACTGACAGTAGCAAGACAAGCCGCCCTTCACAAGAAGACGTTCCATCTGATGCGGCGAATACAGATTCACCTCACGGGGAAGGGGCGGTCTCGGACCGATCAATGACATGTCGCCTCTCAGCACGTTCAGAAGCTGAGGAAACTCATCGATCGAAGTCTTTCGGATAAATTTGCCGATTTTTGTAATGCGGGGGTCATCCTCGCTCTTGAAAGCCAGACCATCCGTCTGGTTGATCTTCTGCACTTCCTGAAAACGTGCCTCTGCATCCGTGCACATAGAACGGAACTTGTACATACGGAATGTCTTTCCGTTTTCCGTCAGACGAACCTGGGAGAAGATCGGATTGCCCTTGTCCTCACAGTAAATTGCAAGTGCAACGATTCCCATAGGAACTGCAAGCACCATCAGTCCGCCCAGAGATGCAGCAATGTCAATTACTCTCTTGGTTGCCCGATAAGCACGGCCTCCGCCCGGACGAACGCTGCTCTCCTGAAGACATCCTTCTACCTTCTTTGTCAGAGCATCGAGCGCCTGTTCATCGAAATCAAGAACCGGATATTCCTTTACTCCGCTGCCGATCTCCTGCTCAACTGCTACATACTCTGCATCGCAGGAGGATGACGTACATCCCAAGAACTGCTCGTTGTTCACAGCGATATTTGCGCCGTTCATAACTATGCCTCCTTACCTAAATATTTTTTACCTTTACCTTGTATCCCCTGTTTTTTTACAGACGGCAGTACAGTTTGTCCTGCGCATCTATACATCTATTATAACACATCCTTTTCAAAAAAGCTACCCCCTTTCTTTCGGAAAAATGACAAGATTACACGCTTTTTCCGTTCGTTTTTTTGCGTTTTTCACAAAAAGCCCCCATTTTCATGATGAAACGGAAATATTTTCATGCTGCTTTACCGCTTTAATGTGTCTGAATGCACACTCCGCATTGACAACAAAAGGAATTTGTGATACAATAAAACAGGATGTATACAGAAGCATCGCTCACGGGCAGCTTCTCTCATCAAATTTACGGATATTCCTTGAAAGGAGTCCTTATCATGGACGCAACCACATTCCCTATTTCTTTTACATGGCATCTGGTATTCGGCATCCTTGCCTGTATCTTCTTTCTGATTCAGTATGTACGTCTGAAGAAATCCTATCAGCTGCTGATCGCGATCGGAATTCCTGCATCTTTGTGTATTTACATTCAGCCGGAAAACAGCAGCCTTTTCTATGCAGTAGGTGTTTTTGAGCTGGTACTGCTCATCGGTGCTCTGTTTTTTGCAATTGTAGAGCGCAATCACCGCAAGCAGGAAAAGGATGACACAACCCCCTTGCCTGAAATTCCATCTGAACCCAAGGATACACCTGCACCCAAGGAGGAAGCATGAAGCTTGTCATAACCGACTGGCAGACCATGTGCCACGAAAACGAGTTGTCCCCTGCCTGCTTTGAAGAATTTGCAGCGGTAACTGCATATCCGCTTACAGAGCCTGCGGAGACAGCCCGGCACATCGGTGATGCGCAGCTGCTTCTATGCAACAAAACGCCTATTACTGCGGATGTCATTGCAGCTTGTCCGGATCTGCGTTATATCGGAGTTCTCGCCACAGGTTACAATAACATTGACATGGACGCAGCAAAGGCGGCAGGCATTACCGTCTGCAATGCAGGAACCTACTCAACAGATGCAGTGGCGCAGTACGTCTTTGCGCAAATTCTGCATCACTATAACAGCATTCACTTATATGACAGCAATGTACGCAGCGGCGGCTGGATGAAAGCCCCTGCGTTTTCCTATTTCCCGTACCCGACTCATGAACTGAAGGGGAAAACCCTTTCCATTATCGGATACGGAAGCATCGGCAGACAGGTTGCCAGAATCGGTGATGCCTTCGGCATGGAGGTGCTGATCTCCACACGGACAAAGCCGGCAGACTGTCCCTTCCAGCTTGTCTCTGTAGAAGATGCATTCTCCCGTGCAGATGTGCTGACCATTCACACGCCTCTGACGCCAGAGACAAAGGGTCTGATTTCGAAAGAAAATCTTGCTCGGATGAAGCCTTCTGCTCTGCTCATCAACTCGGCAAGAGGTCCCATCGCAGATGAAGCCGCCCTTGCGGATGCGCTGAGATCCGGAAAGCTTGCCGCAGCTGCGCTTGATGTTCTGGAAACGGAGCCGATGTCTGCGGACACGCCCCTGCGTGATATTCCAAACTGTATCATCACACCCCACATTGCGTGGTCTCCTCTGGAAACCAGACAGCGTCTGCTGGGGATCGCATACGAAAATCTCCGCTGCTATCTCAGCGGTTCTCCGCAGAATGTAGTAAGCGGCTAAAACATATATCAAACGAAAGAGGTCTGATTCTATCATGGCTGATATTGCATCGAAAAAGCGGATCGTGCTCAAGCTGGGCACCTCTACGCTGACCCATAAAACCGGTAAACTGAACATCCGCCGTATGAAAAATCTGGTTCAGGTTCTCGCTGACCTGCACAATGCCGGAAAGGAACTGATTCTGGTTTCCTCCGGTGCAGTTGGCATGGGCATCGGTAAGCTGAATCTCACAAGCCGGCCCGAGGATACGCCTACCAAGCAAGCGGTTGCTGCGGTAGGACAGTGCGAACTGATGCACATTTATGACGATATGTTCAGCAAATACGGCGTAACCGTTGCCCAGATCCTGCTGACCAAGCACATTCTGGTAAGCGGTCTGCCCAATGTACAGAATACCCTGCAGCGTCTTCTGGAAATGGGCGTGATTCCCGTTGTCAACGAAAATGACACCGTTGCCATTGACGAACTGGAACTCAAAATCGGCGAAAACGATTCTCTGGCTGCTATGGTTGCTACTATTGCCGATGCGGATCTGCTGATCATTCTGTCCGATATTGACGGATTGTATTCGGCTGACCCCCATACCCATCCGGAGGCACAGGTAATTCCGGTGGTGGAGGAGATCGATGCTCATATTGTGGAAATAGCGGGCGGCGCCGGCTCTTCCCTGGGCACAGGCGGTATGGCAACCAAGATCAATGCGGCAAAAATCGCTACGGATGCGGGCATTGATATGATCATCATGAACGGCAGAAATCCCGAAAAGCTCTATGATTTGTTTGAAAATGAGGCCGTGGGTACGCTCTTTAAAGCAAAACCAAAACATAATCAATCAACCGAAAGTGAGGCTTTGATATGAACTACGCACAATCACTGGGAGAAAAGGCAAAGGCTGCGGCTCCTCTTATGGCAGCAGCATCTCCTCAGAAGAAAAATGCGGCTTTGCAGGCAATTGCAGATGCACTGACCGCAAAGAAAGCTGACATTATTGCAGCAAACGAACTGGACCTGAAGGCAGCGCAGGAAAATAACATGAGTGCAGCACTCCAGGATCGTCTGCGTCTGACGGATGCACGGATTCAGGGAATGGCAGATGCAGTTTTGCAGCTGATTGCCATGGACGATCCCATCGGTGCAGTCATCAGCGGCAGCGTCAGACCCAACGGTCTGCGCATCATGAAGACGCGCGTTCCGCTGGGCAGCATCGGTATTATTTTTGAATCCCGTCCCAACGTTACGGTGGATGCGGCAACACTTTGTCTGAAGGCAGGCAATACCGTTCTGCTCCGCGGCGGCAAGGAAGCCATTCACTCAAACACCTGCCTCACCAATATTATGAGAGAAGCAGCAGCCTCCGCAGGTCTGCCTATGGACTGCATTCAGCTGGTAGAGGATACCTCCCGTGAAACCGCTGCGGATATGATGAAGCTCAACGGCTATCTGGACGTGCTGATTCCCAGAGGCGGCGCAGGTCTGATCCAGGCAGTTGTCAAGCAGGCAACCGTTCCTGTAATCGAGACGGGTGCAGGCAATTGTCATGTATATATTGACAGCTGTCTCCATGGTGAAGAAGATTATGAGATGGCTGTGAAGATTGTAGATAACGCAAAAACACAGCGTCCCTCCGTATGCAATGCCATTGAGGGTCTGATCATTCATGAGGATGTGGCAGCACTGCTGCTCCCGAGAATCAAGGCGGCACTGGATGCGCATGATGTGGTATTCTACGGTGACGAAAAGACACAGGCGATTCTGGGCGAATGTGTACTGCCGGCTACAGAAGAGATCTACGATACAGAGTTTAATGATTATAAGCTTTCTGTAAAGGTGGTATCAAATCTTGATGAGGCACTGGCTCATATTGCCAGGTACAGCACCAAGCATTCCGAGTGCATTATCACAAAGGATCTGGATACGGCATCCCGTTTCCAGCGTGAGGTGGATGCGGCTGCGGTTTATGTGAATGCGTCTACACGCTTTACAGACGGCGGCGAGTTCGGCTACGGTGCGGAGATCGGTATCTCCACACAGAAGCTTCATGCAAGAGGACCCATGGGTCTGACGGAGCTGACAACAGTAAAGTATCTCATTGAGGGTACCGGTCAGATTCGCTGAGCAAGCAAAATGACAAAAGGCACATCCCGAAACAGGATGTGCCCTTTTTGCTGTCATGGAAGCAGGATCCCCGGCTCTCTCAGTGCTGCGACGGTTAATGCCAGTGCGAACAGATAGCGTCTTGTCATGATGATAAATTCCCTTCTGTGATGGTTTCTGAAGTCAGCAGGAATTATTATAGCATCTGCGGAATGCGGCGTCAACAGAGAACGGTGTCGCATTTCCCTGCATATACAAAAAAGCTGCCGTATCGTGTACAGCAGCTTTTTCAGTTTATCGCTCAAGCAGGAGACGGTCATTGCAATATTCGCACTCCAGCATCGTATCCCCGATGGAAATAAAACTCTTGGGGAGATACTTCTCCGTACAGGTAATGCAGTTCGGATTCTTGCAGACAGCATCCTTGCGTGTCTTGCCATGCAGCAGCGTCGTGCTTGCATCCAGATTCAGCATGGTAACGATCAGTGCCATGCGCACATACATACCGTACTTTGCCTGATTGAAATACATGGCTCTCGGGTCTTCATCCAGCTCAACTTCAATCTCATCCACTCTCGGCAGGGGGTGCAGTACGATCATATCCGGCTTTGCCGCCTTCATCTTCTTCACCGTCAGAATGTAGGTATCCTTCTGCGCCAGATATTCCTCACGGCTTGCAAAGCGCTCCTGCTGGATCCGTGTCATGTACAGTACATCCAGTTCCGGCAGAACCTCTTCCAGAGAGGAAACCTCGGTAAACGGACAGCCGCTTGCCTTGAGAATGTCCTTGATATAGGACGGCAGCTTCAGTTCCGGTGTGGAGATCAGTACAAAACGGTTGCCCTCAAAGCAGGACATTGCCTTCAGCAGAGAATGTACCGTTCTGCCGTTGATCAGGTCACCGCACAGACCAATGGTCAGATGGTCCAGTCTGCCCTTTTCACACTTGAGCGTCAGAAGGTCAGTGAGTGTCTGGGTCGGATGAAGATGTCCGCTGTCACCTGCATTGATAACCGGACAATCCGCAGACAAGGCTGCCGCCTTTGCTGCGCCTGCCACAGGATGACGCATTACCAGAATATCTGCGTAATTGCTGACGATTTTCGTGGTATCCTTCAGCGTCTCACCTTTGGATACAGAGGAGTTTGCCGGATTGTCAAAGCCGATGATCCTGCCGCCCAGACGCAGCATTGCAGTCTGGAAGGACATCTGGGTACGGGTGGACGGCTCATAAAACAGGGTTGCCATGATCTTGTTCCGGCATGCACCGGAATACACCTCAGGGTTATTCTTAATCTTCTCACCTAAGTCTACAACATCCAGCCACCAGGATGCAGGATAATCACTCAGGTCAATCAAATGGGGATACGATGAAATCATGTTGAAACCTCCTATATTTTCATACAGGGGCTGTTACAACACACAAATTGCAGCAGTCCCTTTTATTACTTTATTGATAAAAGTAAGCTTCCCACCCCTGGAAGGGTGATTCCCCGCAGTGTGGGAGATCATCAACTTAAGCCATTCGCTGTGACGAAAACAAGCGATATATGCGGGCAAGCGATGCCCGCCCCTACATAACAGCTGTTTTATGTCGTTTGGTGTAAGGGCTCACCCGCTTCTGCGAAATTGCCTTAAGTCCGTTACAGTTCGCTTTTACAGAATAATACTGTCATTCATGTAAATCTTAAACGACTTGTCAAAAAACAGCGCAGCACGTTTGCACAGAAGCATGCGCTCCATGAATATCTCAAAATACTCCAGCACGGAGGATATCTCCGTGTCAATGGTCAGTTCCAGAACAAAGCTCTTTTTATCTTCCGAAAGAGAAAGCTTTGAACTGGTAACCGCATAGTTCACTCTGTCGTGGATATCAAAGGACGTGAGCGAGGTGTTGCGCACACGACTGCGGCGCACATCGGATTTATCTGCAAGAATCAGCGCAGCAGCAATCGCATCTACCGGCTGGGCGGTTCTCTCATCGTGATTGCCGATGGCGGAAATAATCGAACAGATCTCACTGACCGGCATGTTCAGACGGTCCAGAATGCGGAACGCCATGACAGCACCGCTCTGTGCATGGTCAGCACGGTTGATGACATTGCCGATATCGTGGAGAAAGCCTGCGATCTTCGCAAGCTCCACCGTGCGCTCGTCATAACCGGTTTCCTCCAGCACCATCGCCGCTGTATGCGCCGTCTTCTCCACATGCGCAAAAGAATGCTCTGTATACCCGATCGCCTCCAGTGCCTTGTCTGCTCGGCGGATATATTCCATAATGTCAGGATCTCTGCGGATATACGCATAGGTCACATTGCTCGCCATAGGTCACATCCCTCTCTTTCTGTCAATCTGCTTTTATGCTTCTTCCTTGAAATATACACCGTACCAGACAAGGAACATATAGACCGTCCAGATCTTACGGCTGTTGTCCGCCCTGCCTGCCCGATGCTCATCCAGAAGCTGCAGCAGCTTTTCTGTGTGGAAGAACTGCTGCGCAGCCTTTCCTGTAAAGGCAGTTTTCACTTTATTGTAATAGCCGTCCTCCCTGAGCCACACACGGATGGGTACCGGGAAGCCCAGCTTTTTCTTCACCGCTGTTTTTGCGGTTTCGGGCGGCGTATCCTTCTTTGCCGCCAGACGCATGGCATACTTGGTGATATACTTCGTATCCGCAGTTGTTTCTTTATGCGTTACACGATACCGGGTAGGAATCTGCTCCGCCAGTGCCATGACCTCACGGTCCAGGAACGGCACACGCACCTCCAGAGAATTTGCCATGCTCATCTTATCGGCTTTCAGGAGGATATCTCCTGCCATCCACAGATGCAGATCAAGATACTGCATCTTGGTCACGTCATCGTGTCCCTGTACTTTATCATAGAACGGCTTGGTGATCGCAGTCGGATGCGGCGCATTTGTCCGGATCTTCAGAAGCTCCTTGCGCGCCTCCGGCGTGAACATATAGGCATTGCCGATGAACCGTTCCTCCACAGTCCTGCCCTTCCGCACAAAGAAGTTGAGTCCTCGCTTGGCAGGAAGCTTGCTGACGGCGGAGGCAACACCCCGCTTGAAGCCTGCGGGCAGTCTGTCATAGAAGGTTGCCCCCGGGTCGCTGTACACATTGTATCCGCCGAAGATCTCGTCTGCACCTTCACCGGAAAGTACGACCTTCAGGGACCGGGATGCCAGATTGCATACGAAATACAAGGCAACCGCAGAAGGGTCTGCCAGCGGCTCATCCATATGATACTGGATAAGCGGCAGCTTTTCCCAGTATTCCTCCGGTTCGATCACCTTGCTGTAATTCTTGATATGAATGGCTTCGGAAAATTCCTTCGCCTAGCCGATCTCGTTGTACCGCTCCTCCTTGCCGAAGCCTACGGTAAAGGTCTTGTCAACATCGGCAATGGCAGCTACATAGCTGGAATCCACACCGCTGGAAAGAAACGAACCGACTTCTACATCTGCGATCTTGTGCGCCTTTACGGAATCATGGAAGGTATCCGAGATCCGGTTTACCCATTCATCCAGATCCGGCTTTTCATCCGGGCGGAACTTTACCTCCCAGTAACGGTTCATTTCCATTCTGCCGTCTTTGTAGATAAAATAATGAGCAGGCGGCAGCTTGAAAACACCCTTGAAAAAAGTCTCCGCACAGGGCGAATACTGAAAGGTCAGATAGCTTTCCAGCGCATCGGTATTCAGTTCCTTCTGAAAGTGGGGATGGCACAGAAAACTCTTGATCTCTGATCCGAACAGAAAGGTCTTCCCCATCCGGGCGTAGTAAAGAGGCTTGATGCCGAAAAAGTCTCTTGCACCAAAGAGGGTCTTCTTTTCCTTGTCCCAGATGACAAAGGCAAACATGCCCCGGAGCATCCCCAGCAGCTTTTCGCCGTATTCCCGGTAGCCGTAAATCAGCACCTCGGAATCGGTCCGGGTCGCAAAGCGATATCCCTTCTGAATCAGTTCCTCACGAATGGTTTTGTAGTTGTAAATTTCACCGTTGAAAACGAGAACCAGCTTTCCGTCCTCGCTGTACAGCGGCTGATTGCCTGCTTCCGATACGTCAATAATACTCAGGCGGCGATGTCCCAGTGCAACAGATTCATCAATGTAGGTTCCCTCCGCATCGGGTCCGCGATGCCGGATCTTATCCAGCATTTCCCCCAGCACACGGTTGGAATCATTGATGTGATTCGTAAATCCTGTAAATCCGCACATAATGACTCTCCTTCCGGTTCAATCGATACATCTGATTTTGCGTTCTCTTTATTATACTATATTCCATCCGATTTTGCAATAAATACCTGCAAGTTTTTTTCTTTTCAGGGAGAATCCTAAAAAAACATCAAAAAGCACTTGAAAAACCAAGTGAAATGCCGTATAATAAAAAGGAACGACATCAGCCTCTGCTAAGAAATGAGGGATTTTATGAGCAGACGTAACACCTATAGCAAACACAGGATCCAGCCCCGCATCCGTTTCCGAGTGCGGAATCTGATTTTCATTTTTATTGCCTGCATTGTAATCGGATTGATTTACTATATGATCAAAGTGAACCTGTAACCTTTTTATTTCATTCTATAATAACACATTCCGGGTGCTTTTTGACGCCCGGGATTTTCTTTGTAAAGGAAAATAGAAAAATCACTGGCAGCTATTGACAAGTATTCTGAAATAGGATATACTTGTAATTGACAATCAAGAGATACAAGATACATGTATACATCCGAGACAACATACAACATTTTGTGTTTGAAAGGGGTATTGAAATGATTATTCACATCATGAAGCGAGACGGACGAAAGGTACCGTTTAACATTGAAAAAATTGCCAATGCGGTTTTTCGTGCAGCACAGTCTGTCGGCGGCACCGACATGAACGAGGCGATGGATATTGCAGTGAAGACCTGCGAACTGTACGAAAATACCTATGGCAAGTCAGTTCCCACCGTTGAGATCATTCAGGATCTGGTTGAAAAGACCCTCATTGAAAACGGTCATGCGCAGACGGCAAAGGCATACATCCTGTACCGCTATGAGCGTACCCGTGACCGTGAGATGAAATCAAATCTCATGAAGATCATGGGCGAACTGACCTTTGATTCTGCAAAGGACAGCGATATCAAGCGTGAAAATGCCAACATTGACGGCGATACGGCAATGGGCACCATGCTCAAGTACGGCTCCTCTGCGGCAAAGGAATTCTATGAGATGAAGGTGCTGAATCCGGCACATGCAAAGGCACACCGTGACGGTGACATTCATATTCACGACCTGGACTTCCTGACGCTGACCACCACCTGCTGTCAGATCGATCTGATCGAACTGTTCCGGGGCGGCTTTTCTACCGGACACGGTTTTCTCCGTGAGCCGAATGATATTGCAAGCTACTCTGCACTTGCCTGCATTGCCATTCAGTCCAACCAGAATGATCAGCACGGCGGTCAGAGTATTCCGAACTTTGACTATGCAATGGCGGGCGGTGTAAAGAAAACCTACCGCAAGCGTTACCTGCGCAATATCGAACGCGGTCTGACGCTGCTCTGCGGCATGGAAGCGCCCCGTGAATTCGTAAAGGGATATGCAGCAGAAATCCTTGCTGAGAAGCAGCTTGAGCCCTGCCTTGCCAATGACAACGGCTTCCAGGCGGCAGAAAAGGAATATCTCCTCCAGAAGATGGATTCTGAAACGGCTGACAAGCTTCAGCGGTTTGCAGCTGAAAATGCATACCGCGAGACAAACCGTGCTACCTATCAGGCAATGGAGGCGCTCATTCACAACCTGAACACCATGAACAGCCGTGCCGGCGCACAGACACCGTTCAGCTCCATCAACTATGGTACAGATACCTCCCCTGAGGGCAAGATGGTAATCGAAAACATCCTGCTGGCAGAGGAAGCAGGTCTTGGAAACGGCGAGACACCGATCTTCCCCATACATATTTTCAAGATCAAGGAGGGCGTCAACTACAACGAAACTGATCCCAACTATGATCTGTTCAAGCTGGCATGCCGTGTTTCTGCAAAGCGCCTGTTCCCGAACTTTGCGTTCCTGGATGCACCCTTCAACAAGCAGTTCTATAAGGAAGGCGACTACCGTACAGAGGTTGCCTATATGGGCTGCCGTACAAGAGTTATGGGCAATAACTATGACCCCGAAAATGAAATCGTTACAGGCAGAGGCAACCTGAGCTTTACCTCCATCAATCTGCCTCGTCTGGCAATCAAGGCTGACCACAATGTGGGACTGTTCTTCGATATGCTGGAGGAAATGATGGATCTGACCATTGAACAGCTGCTGCATCGTTTCCAGATCCAGTGCCAGAAGAAGGTGCGCAATTACCCGTTCCTGATGGGTCAGGGCGTATGGATCAACTCCGGCGAACTGGATGCTGACGATACCCTGGAGGAGGTACTCAAGCATGGTACCTTGTCCGTAGGCTTCATTGGTCTGGCGGAAGCACTCAAGGCACTCATCGGCTCCCATCACGGCGAAAGTGAAGAGGCACGGGAACTGGGTATGGAGATCATTGCTGCAATGCGCAGCCGTATGGATCTGGAGGCACAGCGCACAGGTCTGAATTTCTCCCTGCTGGCAACTCCCGCAGAGGGTCTGTCCGGTCGTTTCGTTCGCATGGATAAGGAAAAGTACGGTGTGATCGAAGGTGTTACTGACCGCAACTACTACACCAACTCCTTCCATGTTCCGGTTCACTTCCCCATCCGTGCAGTGGATAAGATCCGCATCGAGGCTCCGTACCACGAACTGACAAACGGCGGTCACATCAGCTACATTGAGATGAACGGCGACCCGCTCCAGAACCTGTCTGCCTTTGAGAAGGTAGTTCGCTTCATGAAGGAAAGCGGCATTGGCTATGGCTCGATCAATCATCCGGTAGACAGAGATCCCTGCTGCGGATTTACCGGAATTATCGGAGATACCTGCCCCCAGTGCGGACGGACAGAGGATACCGGCTCCTTTGAGCGGATCCGCCGCATCACAGGCTATCTGGTCGGCACGCTGGACCGTTTCAACAATGCCAAGCGTGCAGAGGAGCATGATCGTGTGAAGCATGGACTGGCAAAGTCTTGATCTGGAAAACTATCGTGTATCAGGGCTGCTGCAATACGCAGCAGCCCTGATTTTGCATACAAGTATAAAAAACCATTTTTGAGGTGTGATCCTATATGAACATACGCATTGCAGGCACTGTAAACGACTCCATCGTAGACGGTGCCGGATACCGGTTTACCATCTTTACACAGGGATGTCCCCATCGCTGTCCCGGCTGTCACAATCCCCAGACGCATGACTTTAACGGCGGCACGGATATTTCATCAGAAGAACTGCTGCAAAAAATCAAAACGAACCCCCTGCTGGACGGCGTGACCTTCAGCGGCGGAGAACCCTTCGAACAGGCAGAGGCACTGGCGGAACTGGCAAAGGAGATCCATGCCCTTGGTGATCTGGATATCGTCACCTACACCGGCTATACCTTTGAACAGCTGCTGAAGGATTCCGACCAGAAGCCGGCGTGGAAGGCACTCCTGGAGCAGACGGATATCCTCATAGACGGACCGTTCGACGAATCCCGCAAAAGCTATGAGGTACGTTTCCGGGGCAGCAGCAACCAGCGTTACCTTGATGCAAAGGAAAGCCTCCGCCAGGGAAAAGCGGTCCCGGCTCCCCTTCCGGAATAATCCGGAATCATAACGCATATAGAATAAAAGAAGGGTCCGCAGATCGTTCCGGGAGAAAATTACATTTCGGTTAAAAAGGATTCCAATCCGGAAAACAAAGTTTACAGTTCGCAGATTCGCTTGCATTCCCCCTGAGAATATGGTATCATTTATGTGTAGTATTATGATATTCCACTTGGAAAGGAGTGCTGATTGATGAGCAGCAAAAATCGTATTCTGGTTTCTATATTGATTCTGATGGGAGCAGCTCTGCTGGGCTCCTGTACAAGTGCAGCTGACGCTAACGCTGCATCTGCAACAGCATCCATGAACCAGACCTGCATTGAGTCTGTAATGATGTAAAAATCAAAGAATAGAAACGTCAGTCCTCAGAGCATCGCTTTGAGGACTTTTCTTTTAAGGTGATGAAAATGAAAAACGAAAGCAAAACTTTGTTTATCCCCCTTTACGGTAAAGCCGAAATGAGCAGAAGCGGTTTCTTCCCCGATGAAACCGCCGAAAGAATTGCAGCATCTCAGCCGGAGGAATTTCAGAATGTGGATTCCTCAAAACGGCTGGCCGTTTATATGGCGATGCGCGCTATGCAGTACGACAGCCTGACGGAACAATTCCTGAAGGAGCATCCGGACAGTGCCGTGGTGCATCTGGGATGCGGTCTGGACAGCCGGTGCAGACGTGTGAACACATCCTGCCGTGCGTGGTATGACCTGGACTTCCCGGAGGTCATTGAACTGAGAAAACAGTATTATCCGGAGGATGCCCGCTATCATATGCTTGCATCCTCTGCCACAGAAGAAGGCTGGCTCAACAGCGTGGAGGACAACGCAAAGCCGGTGCTGATTCTGGCAGAGGGCATTTCCATGTATCTCACCGAAGCAGAAATGCACACGCTCTTTGCACGGTTCCGGAAACGCTTTGTACATACCAGCTTTGTCTTTGATGCGTATTCCACATTCTCTGCAAAGGTGTCACGCTTCAAAAATCCCATCAACGCAGTGAAGGCAAAAATCTCCTTTGCCATGGACGAGCCTTCCCTTTTTGAGAATGCAGAAAAGGGCATCCGCTGCAAAGCGGTCCGTGAGATCATCCGGAAGGAATATATTGATAAACTCAGCGGACTGCTGCGTTATCGGTTTACCTTTATGCGGAAAGCCGGCAGAAAAATGTACCGGATCTACGAGTACACAATAAACGGACAGCAATCCTGCTGCAAATGATCACGAGGAGCGTAAATGCAGAAGCCTCCGCTCCCTCTGGATTCTATTTACAGGAGTATGAAGCTTCATAGGGCATGTACCTGCATCATTTCCGTCAGACTGAACAGAAAAAATGATATTTCTGCGTTCGTTTTGAACAGAAGAATATATATGAACATATTATTTCAAACAAACATCATCCCTCCGAAAAGTGCCGAATTCCCGTGCAATTCCGATTTGTGTCTATTTTGTAAAATCTCAGAAATCACTTGACAAAAGGGTCTGCATTGTTTATAATGTTATAGTGACGTCAGAGAGACCGATTGATTGTCTTGCGAAAAATCGGCAGTGCAGACTTAACCCATCTGCCCTCTGTCTGGTTTTCCGAAGCGGGTTTGCTGTACCGGAAACCAAGATATTTTGATAGAAGTTCTTAGGAGGAATTGACTATGGCAACAACTATGCCGAAGGCTTCCGAAGTAAGCCGCAAGTGGTATATTATTGATGCAGAAGGCAAGCCGCTGGGACGTGTTGCAGCAAAGGCTGCTCACATTCTGAGAGGCAAGCACAAGACTACTTTTGCTCCGCACGTTGACTGCGGCGATTTCGTAATCGTTATCAACTGCGACAAGGCTGTTCTGACAGGTAAGAAGCTGGAACAGAAGTACTACTACTGGCACACCGGTTGGATCGGTGGTCTGAAGAAGACTCAGTACAAGGAAATGATGGCTGAAAAGTCTGATGAAGCAATGAAGATTGCAATCAAGGGCATGCTCCAGCACAACAAGCTCGGCGCTGCACAGCTGACTCGTCTGCGTACCTACAAGGGCGCTGAACACAAGCAGGCTGCTC
>JAFURN010000139.1 GCA_017480865.1 Ruminococcus sp.
ATTGGTGCGAGTGACGGGACTTGAACCCACACGTCGTTTCCGACACTAGCACCTCAAGCTAGCCTGTCTGCCTATTCCAGCACACTCGCAATAACTTAATTATTATAGCATGTTTTTCAGAGTTTGTCAAGTGCTTTTTCAGATTTTTTAGCAGTTGTTTTTACTTTCCTGCATTCTGTCGGATCGATCCAATCGAATTGGAAATGAAAAAACCGCAGCTTCTAATACACATTGTATTGAAATTGCGGTTTTGTGTCTGGCGCAGATGGAGAGATTTGAACTCTCGCGACGGTGTTGCCGCCCTACCGCATTTCGAGTGCGGACCCTTCAGCCACTTGGGTACATCTGCATATTTTGCTGTAAATCAGCTTATTTATTATATCATGCCTTATGCAAAATTGCAAGAGCAGAATTGCTTTTTGTGTAGAATCAACATGTGATAGGGCAAATCTTTACTTATAATTGTTTAAAATCACATTTTTGAAAATCGCTTTTTCTTTTCGGAAAAAAGCAATTGACAGGAAATCGAAAATGTACTACAATATTCTTATATACCTTTTTGATTAAGTGTATATCTGATTTTTTACTGCTCAAGGAGCTTGATGATATGAAAAAAAATCCCGTTCAGATAACTGCTTCAACGAAGCTGACTATGATTTTCTGCGCCTGCATTGTAGGCGTTGCTGTTCTGCTGTTTACCTTTCTGGTGTTTTTCCCGATTAAAGTGGATAACCCAAAAAATGGCATCAATGAAAAGCTGATTGCAGCTGCAACGACTGCAGAACCGGTGGAGACTGCTCCAATGGAAACAACAGTCCCGGATGTCGGAACATCCGATGAAACAACAACAGAAACCTCTTTCTCCTTCACACGCCGTACAACGGATAAGGAGAGAGGCTATACCGGTACAACGACGACACGTACCATCTGGCAGGAGCCTGAATGGAATTATAATAACGAATATAATAATAATCAGAACAATTATAATCCTGTGGTTACATATCCGGTTGTTCCGGGAACCACTGCGCCTCCGGTTTATACAGATACGCCATCTACGGATGCTCCTGTCATCGATACAGATACTCCTGTAACAGATGCACCGGTGGTAACGGATGCACCGCCTGCTGAAACAAATGCTCCTGCACCGGCAGTAACAGATGCGCCTGCGCCGGTTGTTACAGATGCGCCTGCGCCAGTGGTGACAGATGCACCTGCTGAATGAAATTCCTTGATGTTTAATTTGCGTTAAATCAGCATGAATCCTACAATTCTGTTTTACGATTTTTGCTGATTTTGGTGAAAATATCTCTTGACAAAATAGGGGATAATGTAGTATAATCACTTTTGTAAAAGAGAGTAGCTGGCAGGGAAACCTGTTTATGGCGGCGTCAATACGGCTGGTAACAGCCCGCTTCATATGTAAACGGCGAGACTTTTATGAAATCAAACAGAAGCCTGTCTGATTTTATAAAGGTCTCGTTTTTTGTTATGCTGCTCGAAAGTTTGGGAGGAAAAGAAATGAACGAACAGAAAAGGTATCAGCAGTCACCCGAGGACCTGTATTTTGAATTCAATTCCGGTATATCCGGTCTGAAGGATAGTCAGGTGCAGGCAAATCGTGAGAAGTACGGCAAGAATATGCTGGCGGAGAAGAAAAAGAAATCCGGTCTTGTGATCTTCCTGGAGCAGTTTAAGGATTTTCTGGTTATTATCTTGATCGCTGCGGCAATTATTTCTGCCATTACCGGCGATCTGGAAAGTACGATCGTAATTCTTGTCGTTATCAGCATGAATGCGATTCTGGGCACGGTACAGACTCTGAAAGCGGAAAAATCCCTGGATAATCTGAAAAAGTTGTCTGCGCCCAACGCAAAGGTGCTTCGTGACGGTCAGAGTATTGTGATCCCCTCGGATGAAATTGTCGTAGGTGACGTTCTGCTTCTGGAAGCTGGTGACCAGATTCCCGCAGACGGACGTCTCATCGAATGTGCATCTCTTCAGACCAATGAGAGTGCGCTGACAGGCGAAAGCACCAATATTGACAAAAGCCTGGAGCCGATTACTGCGGAGGTTCCTCTGGGTGACCGTCATACCATGGTATATTCCGGCAGCTTTGTAACATACGGACGTGGTAAATGCATTGTTACGGATATCGGCATGAATACAGAGGTCGGCAAGATCGCTGCCCTCATTCAGAGTGCACAGGAGAGAAAGACTCCGCTCCAGCAGACTCTCGACCAGTTCGGCAAAAAGCTTTCCATTGTAATTCTGATCATCTGTGCGTTGGTATTTGGTCTTCAGCTGTGGAGAGCAGAGACGATCGGCTTTGACAGCGTCATGAATTCTCTGATGTTTGCCATTGCGCTGGCTGTTGCAGCGATTCCGGAAGCACTCAGTTCCATTGTAACCATCGTGTTGTCCTTCGGCACCCAGAAGATGGCAAAGGAAAATGCTATTATGCGTAAGCTTCAGGCAGTAGAAGGCCTGGGTTCTGTATCAGTTATCTGCTCTGACAAGACCGGTACGCTGACGCAGAATAAAATGACGGTTCGTAAGATCGTATCTCAGGGTCATATGATCGGTGCAGATGATGCCAGCATGGATCATGCAGATGAACGTGCACTGGTGATCGCATCGGTTCTGTGTAATGACTCCTCCTGTAAGGACGGCATGGAGATCGGTGATCCTACGGAAACTGCGCTGATCAACTATGCACATCGTCTGGGCATGGATGACAGTGAGATCCGCTCCTGCTATACACGTATCAGTGAGATCCCCTTTGATTCTGACAGAAAGCTGATGTCTACGCTCAATATCATGGATGGCAAGCACATCATGTTCACCAAGGGTGCAGCGGATGTTCTGTGCGAGCGTATGAAGATTTCCGTTTCTCAGAAGAAGCAGATTCAGGAGCAGGTAGAAGAACTGTCCAAGCAGGGTCTGCGTCTGCTGTGCTTTGCATGCAAGGAATTCAGCGGAAACCGCATTGAACTCGCAGATGAATATGACCTGGAATATATGGGTCTTATTGCCATGATGGACCCGCCGCGTCCGGAATCCAAGCAGGCAGTTGCAGAGTGCCGTCTGGCAGGTATCAAGCCGGTTATGATTACAGGTGACCATGTAGTTACCGCTTCTGCGATCGCAAAGGAGATCGGTATTCTGGAACGTGCAAGCGAAGCAGTTGAAGGCGCAGTGCTTGACAATATCTCCGATGAGGAAATGATTGATTTCGTAGCGGATAAGTCAGTTTATGCACGTGTAACTCCGGAACATAAGATTCGTATCGTCAAGGCATGGCAGCAGAGAGACTGCATTGTAGCAATGACCGGTGACGGTGTAAACGATGCACCGGCGCTCAAGCAGGCGGATGTAGGTGTTGCAATGGGTATTACCGGTACCGAGGTCTCCAAGGATGCAGCTGCAATGGTTCTGGCGGATGATAACTTTGCAACGATCGTAAAGGCGGTCAAGAACGGCCGTAACATCTATGACAACATCAAGCGTTCTATTCTGTTCCTGCTGTCCGGTAACCTGGCAGGTATTCTGGTGGTTCTGTGGAGTTCCATCATGGGCTTTGCACAGCCCTTCGCAGCAATCCATCTGTTGTTTATCAACCTCCTGACAGACTCTCTCCCGGCGATCGCACTGGGTCTGGAACCCCATTCTGACGACGTAATGAAGCGCAAGCCCCGTCCGGCTGGCGAATCCATTCTGACCAAGAGTTTTATGGGTCAGGTGGGCTACGCTGGTATCTGTATTGCACTGGCAACTGCTGCTGCATATCTCATCGGCTGGATCGGTTATGAATCGGCAGGTCTTGCTATGACGATGGCATTTGCAACTCTGTGTATGTCCCGTCTGTGGCATGGCTTCAGCTGCAAGTCTGAAAAGCCGGTACTCTTTACCAAGAAGATGTTCAACAATAAGGTGGGTCTGCTGGCGTTCCTGGTAGGTATGTTCTTCATCAATGCAGTTCTGCTGATTCCGGCACTGCACGGTCTGTTCCAGATCGACAGCGGCATGACAGGTGTACTGTTCGGTGTTGCACATGGTCTGAGTTTTGCTTCCATGGTGCTGGTACAGCTTGTCAAGGGTGCTGTTATGCTGGCAAAGGGCAAGAAGTAAGGGGATTTATAAAAAGGTTCTCTTGAAAAAAGCCGGGGTATAAATTACAGTGCGCTAAACTACAAATCACCCCAACACAGAATAGAATAAAAAAGAAAGAAACCTCTTGACAAATCCTGTGAAAAGGACTATAATAAGAATTGTAAATCCTTGGATCAAAGGCAAGTAGCCTGCGAGGCGGCAGCCCAGAGAACCGGTGTTGGTGTGAGCCGGTGTGTGCGCAGCAGAGTGAATGGATTTGTGAGGAGCAATGTGAAATGCACCATGCAGAGTAGCTGATGCCGGCTTATCCCCGTTAACGGATTAGAATATATCCGGGTGCTTACCGGCGTATTCGTAAGGAGGGAAGCGGCAATGCGCTTCTGAATCTGGGTGGCAACACGTTAGTTTTTTCGACCTGACGTCCCATGTATGTGGGACATCAGGTCTTTTTTATGTGGAGGTGACGGAGCAATGATTCTTCTGATGGATAATTATGACCCTTGCATGCGGGATATGTACAAGGCACTGTCCGAACTGGATGGAGATATCTGTGTTGTGCGCTGTGATGAAATGACAGCAGAGGCTGTCCGGCAGTTCTGTCCTCAGGCAATCGTGATATCCTCTGGTACAGGAACACCGGAGGATACAGGAGTCTGCATGGAGGTGATCCGGCATTTTGCAGGAAAGGTTCCGATTCTGGGAATCGGACTGGGCGGACTGACGGTGGCAGCATGCTTTGGCGGTGTGCAGAAAAAGATCCTGTCCGATGAGACGGCACCGTTTCATATCGGATTTGCTGTGCAATCCCGGCTGTTCGCGGGGATGAAACCGGTTATCGGCTGTAAAGAGCCGTATGCATATACCGTGCAGGAGGATACACTGCCGGAATGTCTGCGGGTGACTGCACGGGATCAGTTTGGTCAGCTTGCTGCGCTGGAGCATACGGAGCATAAGACCTACGCACTCTGCTTCCGTCCAGAGGCACTGATGCAGGATGCGGGAAAAAAGATACTGGAGAATCTGATTCAAATGATTTCAAAGAAAGAGCGGGAGGAATTCTGAAAATGAGCAAGGCAGGAAGATTCGGAGAATTCGGCGGACAGTATGTGCCGGAAACGGTTATGAACGCCGTACATGAACTGGAAGAGGCATATAACAAGTATAGCAAGGATCCGGAGTTCTGGGAGGAATACCGCAGACTCTGCTGCGAATATGCCGGCAGACCGTCTCTGCTGTATTATGCAGAGAAGATGACAAAGGACCTGGGCGGATGCAAGATCTATCTCAAGCGTGAGGATCTGAATCATACAGGCGCCCACAAGATCAACAACGTGCTGGGTCAGATCCTTCTGGCAAAGCGTATGGGCAAGAAGCGGATCATTGCAGAAACCGGCGCAGGTCAGCATGGTGTTGCAACTGCTACCGTCTGTGCGCTGTTTGGTCTGGAATGTGAGATCTTCATGGGTGTTGAGGATATCGAACGTCAGCGTCTGAATGTGTATCGTATGGAACTGCTGGGTGCAAAGGTGATCGGTGTCAACAGCGGCACCGGTACGCTCAAGGATGCGGTGAATGAGGCGATGCGTGACTGGTGTATGCATATTGATACCACCTTCTATCTCATTGGTTCTGCTATGGGACCCCATCCGTACCCCACCATGGTGCGTGACTTCCAGAAGATCATCAGCGAGGAAGCTAAGGTGCAGCTGATGGAAAAGGAAGGCAAGCTGCCGGATTGTGTGGTAGCCTGTGTAGGCGGCGGCTCCAATGCGATCGGTGCATTCTATGATTTTATTCCCGATGAGAGTGTACGCCTTGTGGGTGCAGAAGCAGCCGGTATGGGTGTGGAGACTAAGCTGCATGCAGCAACGGTAGCAAAGGGCGATGTGGGAATTTTCCACGGTATGAAGTCCTACTTCCTCCAGAACGAGGAGGGTCAGATCGCACCGGTATATTCCATTTCTGCCGGTCTTGATTATCCGGGTGTCGGTCCGGAGCATGCAAATCTCTACAAGACAGGCCGTGCATCCTATATGGCGATCACCGATGAAGAAGCTGTCTGCGCACTGGAATACCTGTCCCGTACGGAGGGTGTGATCCCGGCGATTGAATCGGCTCATGCAGTAGCAGCCGCACGGAAAATTGCACCGACCATGAAGCAGGATGAAATTATGATCATCTGTCTGTCCGGACGTGGTGACAAGGATATGCAGCAGATCGCAAAATACAGAGGAGTGAATATCAATGATTAAGAATCGTTTGGATACTGTACTGGTGCAGTGCAAGAATGCAGGCAGAAAGATGCTGATCCCCTACCTGACAGCAGGTGACGGCGGCTTTGCGCTGACAGAGGAGATCATATTGGCAATGGCAGAAAACGGTGCGGATGGAGTTGTACTGGGTGTACCCTTTTCGGATCCCATTGCAGAGGCACCGGTTGCGCAGCAGGCAAGCGAACGCGCACTGGCAGGCGGCGCAAGTCTGGCAGGTATTTTTGATATGGTAAAGCAGCTTCGCACAAAGACAGACATTCCGATCGTGCTGATGCTGTACATCAACACCATTTTCCGTACCGGCAAGGAAGGCTTTTTTGCAAAATGCAAGGAATGCGGTATTGAGGGTGTTATGGTTCCCGATATGCCCTTTGAGGAAAAGGATGAGATCCAGAACTTTGCAGATGCTGCGGGCATCCACAATATCAGTCTTGTAACAGCGGCAAGTGAAGGAAGAATCAAGATGATTGCTGATGATGCATCGGGCTTCTTGTATTGTGTAGCACCGAATCAGGGGGATGGCTCTGTCTTTCTGGACCAGGCAAAGGCAGCAGCAGAAATTCCGGTCATTGCAGAGGCGGAGATCTCTGATCTGGAACTCGTGCTTCAGCGTCTGGACCACTGTGACGGCATCCTTCTGAGCAGTGCAATTGTGGAACTGGTGGAAAAGTACGGCGCAGAAACCGCTGAGGCTGCGGCTCTGTTTGTAAAGAAAGCGCGAGCTGCTATGGATATGCAGTAATCTCAAAAATGCGTGTACAGTTTATGTATGCGCATTTTTTGTGCAATGTGTATAAAATCACGGCGTGAAAAAATTAATTCGGAAAAAGTGTGGAAATCATGGGGAAAGTATGCTATAATAGAAAGGATTTCAATGAGATTGAAAGGAGATTATCATGGTAGGATTGGGAATTGATTGTCATACACATACAGGTGTTTCACCGGATGGTAAAGGAACAGCCGGCGGTCTTTGCCGCAGTGCCATTTCACAGGGCTTGCAGGCACTGGCGATTACAGAGCATATCGAACTGAATCGCTGGTTTACAGAGGACCACTATGGAATATCCGTGCGAAACAAGGATGAGCAGTTCGGTTATTCAGAGGTGATGGAAAAGGCAATGAAGCAGTGCAGTTCCATCAAGGACAATTACGGCTCACGGATCCATATTATCAGCGGCATTGAACTCGGGCAGCCCCATGCGGATTTTGGTCTTGCTGAGGCTGTCATGCACGACTGCCGTCTGGATTATGTAATTGCCTCGCTTCATGAACTGCATGGAAAAGCGGATTTTTACTGCCTGAACTATGAGCGGGAATCCGTTTCTGCACTGATGGAGCAGTATTTCAAGGAATTGCTTCAGATCTGTCAGTGGGGCAAGTTTGATGTACTGGGACATATGACCTATCCGCTTCGTTATATAGAAGGCGAGCATCATATCCCGGTAGACCTGAATGAATATGAGGAGCAGATCCGTGCCTGTCTGAAGGCGCTGGTGGAGCATGGCTGCGGTCTGGAGATCAATACATCCGGTCTGAGACAGCCCTATGGAAAGCCGTTCCCGACCATGGATATTCTGAAAATCTATCGGGAATACGGCGGAGAAATGGTAACCATCGGTTCTGACGCACATCGTGCGGAGGATGTCGGCAAGGGTGTACAGGAGGGTATTCAGATGGCATCTGAAGCAGGCTTCCCGTATCTCTGCTATTTCCATGAACGGGAACCGATTTACATAAAAATCGTCTGATGGAAAGGATGAATGAGAATGAAAAAACAACTGATTGCTCTGCTGCGGCAGAACGCCCGTCTTTCAAATGAACAGCTTGCAGTGATGCTGGGTGCCACAGAAGCTGCGGTCGCCGCCGAAATCCGTGCTCTGGAGGAGCAGGGTGTTATCATGGGCTACAGTGCCATTGTGAATGAGGAAAAGATTGAACAGGAGCAGGTAACTGCGATCATTGAACTGCGTGTTACACCGCAGAAGGACTGTGGATTTGAAGAGATCGCAAGCATTATTACCCAGTATGAGGAAGTGGAAAGTCTTTCTCTGATGGCAGGTGCCTATGATCTCGCAGTTACGGTAAAGGGCGCAAATGTAAAGGATATCGCGATGTTCGTATCCCAGCGTCTTGCACCTCTGAGCGGTGTGCTGTCCACAGCCACATACTTCATCCTCAAGACCTATAAGGAAAAGGGTATCTTTATTGAAACGGAAGAAAAGGACGAAAGAGGCTTTTTCTGCCCGTAAATTAGAAAAGCAGCGGTACAGCGCTGCTGCATAGAAGGAGGCAATTCTTCGTGATTGATTATGAATCAATACTTTCTGAGAAAGTAAAGGAAATGAAGCCGTCAGGCATCCGGAAGTTTTTCGACCTGGCAGCAAATACAGAGGGTGTGATCAGCCTGGGTGTGGGTGAGCCGGATTTTCAGACACCGTGGGCAGTGCGCAAGACGGCTTTGGATGTGCTGGAACGTAAGCGCATGATCTACAGTGCGAATCAGGGTATGAACGAACTGCGTGAGGAGATTTCTGCCTATCTGGATCGCAAGTATAATATCAAATACGATGCAAAGGGTGAGGTTATCGTAACGGTCGGCGGCTCCGAGGCGATCGATCTTGCCATCCGCGCGCTGGTAAATCCCGGCGATGAGGTTCTGATCGTAGAGCCTTGCTTCGTTTGCTATAAGCCCATTGTAGAACTGATGCACGGCAAGGCGATATCGATCTCTACCAAGCAGGAAAACCGATTCAAGCTGACTGCGGATGAACTTCGTTCGCATCTGACGGATCGGACCAAGCTGCTGATCCTGCCCTATCCGAACAATCCCACAGGCGGCATTATGACACGGGAGGACCTGGAGGCAATTGCTGAGGTTCTGCGGGATACCAATGTGCTGGTATTGTCGGATGAGATCTATTCAGAGCTTACATATGGACGCAAGCACTGCTCCATTGCGGAGATCGATGGAATGTGGGAACGCACCATTTATGTCAGCGGCTTTTCCAAGGCGTTTGCTATGACTGGCTGGAGATTGGGCTATGTCTGCGCCCCCCAGCCCATTGCGGTACAGATGCTGAAAATTCACCAGTATGCAATCATGTGTGCACCGACCATGAGCCAGTATGCAGCGATTACGGCACTGCGTGACTGCGACCGTGAGGTGGAAAAGATGACAGAAGAGTACAACGTGCGCCGCCGTATTCTGGTAGATGGCTTCAACCGCATTGGTCTTACCTGCTTTGAGCCGGAGGGAGCATTTTACGTATTCCCGTGCATCAGAAGTACGGGTATGACCAGTGAGGACTTCTGCGCACGACTTCTGGAAGAGGAAAAGGTAGCAGTTGTTCCGGGCAATGCGTTCGGTGAAAGCGGCGAAGGCTTTGTACGTGTATCTTATGCATATTCTCTCAAGCATCTGATGGAAGCACTGAAATGCATCGAGCGTTTTGTAAAACGTCATACACAGGGGGAGTAAGCCTATGAAGAGCCTTACGCTTCTTGCGCCTGCCAAGATCAATCTGGCACTGGATATTGTAGGAACACGGGAGGATGGCTATCATCTTCTGGAAACGGTATTTCAGAGCGTTTCCATTTATGATAAGATAACGCTGACGCTGACGGAGGAAAGCGGTATTGCGCTGACCTGCAATGAACCGGAAATTCCATGCAATGAGAAAAATCTTGTATGGAAGGCGGCTGCGGCATTTCTGAAGGAAACCGGTCTTACCTGCGGTGTGCGGATCCATCTGGAAAAGCATATTCCGTCTCAGGCTGGCATGGGCGGCGGCAGTTCCGATGCTGCATCGGTTCTGATGGGACTGAATGAACTGACTGGTAAGCCGCTGCATCCGGAGGATCTGTGCCGTCTGGGTGTCATGCTGGGAGCGGACGTGCCTTTTTTCGTGTATGGCGGAACAGCCTATGCTGAGGGGATCGGTGAGAAGCTTACGCCCTTGCCGGCGATTCCGAAGCTGACGTTGGTGGTTGCCAAGGGCAGCGGCGGTATCTCTACACCGGAGGCATATCGTGCCATTGATGCATTGGAAAACCCGGAGCATCCTCATACTCAGGAACTGAAAGCTGCGATTCTGCGTGGAGCATTATCTGAGGAACTCTGGCAGTATTGCGGAAATCTTTTTGAAGCGGTAACAAAGCTTCAGGATGTAGCGGATATCCGCAGTGTCATGTATGACATGGGGGCAGCTTTTGCCTGCATGAGCGGAAGCGGAGCAGCGGTATTCGGAGTGTTTGCGGATGAGAATGCAGCACTGCGCTGTCAGCAGACGCTTGCAGAGCGGTATCCCTTTTCGGAGATTTGTTATACAGTATAAGGCGAAATGGTTTGTATAATATACAACACTATAACCCCAACACTTCAAACAGAACGGATAAAACAAAGGGCTGCTGTAAGATCAGATCTTGCAGCAGCCCCTGTTTTCTGTCAACTTATTTGGATAAACTTCTTTATTTCCTTCAGAAATTCCTTACCATATTTCTGACTGCGCATAACACCCACGCCTGATACAAGCATGAATTCCTGCAGATTCTCTGGCTTCCGGCGGCACATGTCTCGCAACGCAGCATTGGAGAATACCACGTAGGGCGGTACGTGTTCCTTCATGGCGATCTTTTCTCTCAGCTTGCGCAGTGCCTGGAACATTGCTTCGTCCCCTTCGCTGATGTTCTCCTGCCGGGCTGCTGTTGTCTCATTCTTAGGCAGCTGTATCTCCACACGTTTTTCCTTGCGGATGATCGCCGCAGATTCCGCTGTCAGAATCAGTTCCGAATATTCCTTGTAAGGACGCAGCCCTAAGTCACCGCCTGCAATCAGGGCGTCGATCATCTGCAAAACCGTCGCCGCACTGCAATCGCTCATGATGCCATATGTAGACAGCTGATCAAGCCGCATGTCCAGCAAGGTTTTCTTGCTGCTGCCGGTCAGCACCGCAGCCGTCATGGTGCGGCTCAGATGATATCCCTTCTGCTGACCACGATAAACACAGGAAATGATTTTCATCGCTTCCAGCGTGATGTCCTTCTTTTCCACAGTTTGCAGACATGCCGAACAGTTTCCGCAGAAGTGGGGTGCTGTCTCCCCGAAATAACGAAGCATATAGCTGCGCAGACACTCCGCTGCGGTACTGTAGATCGTCATCGTTTTCAGACGCTCCTTGCTTTTCGCAATCAGCGATTCCCGCAGCGCAATGTCCTGTACCTCCTCTGTTTCACGTGCCTGTTCAATGAGGAACTGATTTGTCCGCACATCCCGTCCGCTGTAAAGAAGCACACAGGATGCCGGCTCACCGTCACGTCCGGCACGGCCTGCCTCCTGATAGTAGCTTTCCAGATCCTTGGGCATGTTGTAGTGAATGACAAAGGAAACATTGGATTTATCAATGCCCATGCCGAATGCATTGGTTGCAACCATAATGGTCTTCCGGTCGTAGAGGAAATCCTCTTGATTGACGGTGCGTTCTTCCGGTGTGAGTCCTGCGTGATATCTTGTTGCTGCAAATCCAGCCGTACAAAGCTCCTCGCAGACCTGTTCCACGAGTTTCCTGGAGAGACAGTACACAATGCCGCTTTTGCCCTTGTGCTGCTGCAAAAGGGATAAAAGTGCCTTGGATTTATCTTTTGGCGTCTGTACACCGAAGTAGAGATTCTTCCGGTCAAATCCGGTGGTAATACGTACTGGTTCGCAGAGCATCAGGAAGCGGATGATATCCTGACTTACCTGCTGCGTAGCCGTAGCTGTAAATGCGCCGATAACGGGACGCCGGGGAAGTGCAGATACAAACCGGGCGATGTCCAGATAGCTCTGGCGGAAATCCTGTCCCCACTGAGAGACGCAGTGCGCTTCATCTACTGTGATCATGGCGATGGGAGCATGCACAGCAAAGCGCAGGAAGCTTTCTGACATAAGACGTTCCGGGGCGATGTACAGGAGACGGTAAAGCCCTTGTTTTGCCTCATACATAACGTTCTGATATTCCTCAGAGGTCATGCTGCTGTTGATACAGGCAGCAGGGATGCCTGCCTGATGCAGGCTTTCTACCTGATCCTTCATCAGAGAGATCAGGGGTGAAATAACCAGCGTAATTCCTTGCAGCATCAAGGCAGGGATCTGGTAGCAGATAGATTTTCCGGCGCCGGTCGGCATAACCGCAAGGACGTCCTTTCCTTGAAGGATGGCATCGATCGCCTCCTCCTGGCCGCTGCGGAAGGATGTGTGGCCGAAGTATTCATGCAGCAATTGCAGTTGATTCATAGTAAGTCTCGCTTTCTGAAAATAACTCATTCTCAGTATACCACACAAGAAGAATTTTGGCAAGGAAAGAAGCGCATTTTTCTTGACAACGAAAAGCAAATGCGCTATACTATAGAAAGAAAAAAAAGAGATAAAATGGAGGTCTGTATCATGTTAAAAAGAATTGTTACGATTCAGGATATTTCCTGCTTCGGCAAGTGCTCCCTGACAGTAGCGCTGCCCATTCTGTCCGCAATGGGGCTGGAAACGGCGGTGATTCCGACTGCGGTGCTTTCTACACATACCGGCGGATTTTCCGGCTATACCTTCCGTGATCTGACGGAGGATATTCCGGAGATCACAAAGCACTGGGACAGCCTGAAGCTTCACTTTGACGGTATCTATACCGGATATCTGGGTTCAAAGGAACAGGTGAAGATCGTTTCGGATTTCTTTGACACATTCAAGAGTGATGACACAACGATTGTAGTTGACCCGGTACTGGGCGATGCGGGCAAGCTGTATGCTGGATTTACCCCGGAGTTCGCACAGGAGATGAAGCAGCTGTGCAGCAAGGCGGATGTGATCGCGCCCAATATGACGGAGGTATCCTACCTGCTGGATGTTCCATATACAGAAAATTATGATGAAGCTTATATTCATGAAATGCTGAAGCATCTGACAGAACTGGGATGTCCGGTTGCAATTATTACAGGTGTGCGCTACGGTGATGGCATGCATGGTGCAGTTGCTTATGACAGCAGAACAGGGACCTATTGCAGCTCCTTCAAGCCGCATATTGAGCATCCCATGCATGGTACCGGCGATGTATTCTCCAGTGTGCTTTCCGGTGCGATCGTAAAGGGCGCAAGCTTACAGCAGGCGCTGGACATTGCAGTTTCCTTTACAGTCAGAACGATTGAGGAGACGGTTCCGGAGATGGACGCCTACTGGTACGGTGTATCCTTTGAGCCGTGCCTGGGCAAGTTGGCAGAGGACGCAAAGAAATTCTGATTGAATAAACAGGTTTTGTTTGAATTGGCGGGGTAAGTTATAGTATATCGTATGAACTGCCAAAGGCAGAAAGGCGGCAGTCTGTTTTTCCGTCTATACGAAGTGCAGGTATATTTTGCAGATCTAAATTATAAGGGCTGCTGCACATGAAATGTGCAGCAGCCCTCTGTTGCTTGAATTACTTTTCTTATACTTCTTCCACTGCCTCAGGGATAATGGGCAGTGCAGATTCAAAACGAACGATGTAGCGAATCAGTGCAGTTGCGTCAGCACCATTCAGCTTGCCGTCACCATAGCAGTCAGCATTCTTGATCTGATCTTCAGACAGTTCAAGTGCATTTGCGAAATAACGGTTCAGGGAAACTGCATCTGTCAGACTGATGACACCATCCAGATTTATATCGCCGATCAGAGCCGGTTCTGTCACTTCAATCGGATTGCCTTCGTAGTCAACAGCAGTAATGTTATTGTTGACCGCATAAAGATGTGCAGCAGAATCCGGAGTAACAGCCATAGTCAGACCTTCAGAAGGAATCAAAGAGCCATCCTCGTGAAGAATGTAGCCGAATGCAAGAGAACCAATCTCCGTAACACCGGCAGGAACTGTCACCTCAGTCATGGACGGACAGTTGATGAATGCCTGCATGCCGATCGAGGTCAGAGTTTCCGGCATTGTAACAGTTGTCAGGGAATCACAGCCGCTGAATACATATTCATTGATGGCAGTGATATTATCCGGAATTACAATATTTGTGAGAGAATCACACTCAGAGAAGGTGTAGTTATCAATTTCAGTCAGCTTGCTTGTCAGGTCGACATCTGTCAGAGCGGAACATTCATTGAATACCCACTTACCCATATCGGACAGACCAGCACCTGCCTTGAAGGAAGTCAGACTCTCACAGCTTGAGAAGGTACTGATGCCGACAGTCTTTACGCTGTCCGGAAGTACGATGGATTCCAGACCGCTTCCGTAGAAGGTATAGTCACAGATCTTGGTGAGATTTTCCGGAAGCTGAATGGTCTTCAGGCTGGTGCAGCCATAGAACATATGATCGTTCAGAACGGTCAGTGCAGAAGGCAGCTTGATGTCAACCAGACCAGAGCAGCCATAGAAAGCCTGCTTTCTCAGATCATCCAGTGTATCCGGCAGAGCAATGGAAGTCAGATTTTCACAGAAAGCAAAGGAACCGGAGTTGATCTCTTCAACGGTATCCGGAATCTCGATGCTTTCCAGTCCGGAGTGAGAGAACAGGTCCGGACGGATTACCTTCAAAGCACTGGGCAGCTTTACTGTCTTCAGAGCATAGCAATTGGAGAAGGCAGCTGTACCGATTTCTGTTACGCTGTCCGGGAAAGAAAGATCAGTCAGACCGGTGTAAGCGAAAGCACTGTTAGAAATGTTAGTCAGTGTACTGGGGAATGTGATCTGTGTCAGACTGATACAGTTATAGAACGCACTGCTCAGAATGGAAGTCATTCCTTCCGGCAGAGAAACGTCTGTCAGAGAAGGACAATCCTGGAATGTGAGGGAAGGGATTTTTGTAATGGTGGCCGGCAGCTTGATGGAAGTCAGATTGCTGCATCCGGCAAAGCATTCACTGCCGATGCTTTCAACACTCTCCGGTAACTCCAGAGTCTCCAGACCGGACATGGTAAATGCAGTAGAACCGATTCTTGTCAGGTTCGCAGACCAGCGTACATCCTTCAGATTCGTGCAGGCACAGAATACGTTGTTGCCGATGGTCAGTACGGAATCGGGAATATAAACCGATTCGATCTTGGTTGCATAGAACGCATCATTCTTGATGGCGTTTACCGGATATCCGCTGATCTCAGCGGGGATAACCAGGTTTGTAACTTCATAGCCTTCTGCAAAGCCTTTGATCTGAATCGCATCGTTGAGGAAATCGTATTCAAAATATTCCTCCGGAGTAGGAGTCAGATCAGCAAAGGGATCAGCATCTCCCTCAGCAGCTGTTACAACAGCAGCTTCTTCCTCAACGGTTATGTCTGTAACAGCTTCAGCAGCAACAGCAGGCTCCACAGCTTCCTCCGCAGAAACAGCCGGCAGAGCAGACAGAGAACCGGAAGCGATCAGTGCCAATGAGAGAAAACCGGCAATTGATCTTTTGAAATTTTTCTTCATAATTTTCAAATCCTTTCGTTGTTTCATAGTTGATCATCCCAGAAAATAGAGTAACACAAATCCATTATACGTGATTATTATACAATATTTTCACCATGTTGTCAAGCCATTTTCGACAATGTGATAGGATGAAAAGTGTAAATATTACTGCATAATCTGCAAATCTGAATAAAATTCAAATTGATTCAATCATAGAAAATATGTTTTTACCAGAAAAGGTTGTGTTCTGATCTGAATCTTGGGGTATAAATTGTAGTTTATTGAGCGAACTGCCGAAGGCAGAAAGGCGGTCGAGCTGGCTCCAGCTGCAAACTACAATTTACCCCAACAATTCAAATGGAACAAAAAAGGCACACTCTGGAGTGAGTGTGCCCGGTTTGCATATTAGCCAATGGAATAGGAGTCTGTTGTTGTAGTTGTGGTGTCTTCTGTTTCGGGAAGGGAAACATCTGTGCTTTCCGGGGTGGATGTCTCGGGGTCGAAACCTGTTCCAGGCTCTTCTGTGTTTGCCTTTTCCAAAGTCAGAATAAATCCGTCTGTATTGTTGCCGGAAACAGTGTACTTGGTTCCCTTGGGAATGGTTACGGTCGTATCACCGGATTCCTCTGCGGGAACATAGTAGATCTCATAAGCAGTATCCTCAGTCTGGTAGGTGAGGGGTGCAGTATCCATCGTGTAGTCTGTCAGATATTGCAGGTATTCCTCCAGGCACATTTCCTTCTCATACATGATCAGGGAGTGGGGCAGACCGACATAGCGGAAATGATGCGGCATAAATCCTACACCTGTTGTACCGGTCTTTGTATCAGAGTAACGCACAACAAAGCCATAATTCCAGCAGTTGCCGAACATCCACTCGTTTCTCTTAGTCAGATATGCTACAACCTCGCCGGTGCTGGTGATCAAACCAATGTCAAATGTATAGCCGGAGCTTCTTTCAGACAGTACCGTAGTATACAGACTGTTGGATGCAGCATTGATCTCACTGGTGCTGTAGATCTGGAGATTTACATAACCATTGTCACGGCAGTAGCCATCGAACAGATCCGACATGGGCTGCTTCATATCCGGATGGAACTGCAATGCCAGATCACGGGGAATTACATTTGTATTGGTGTTGGATGTAAAATCAATGAAATCCGTCTGTCCCAGGAAGGGGCAGGTACTGCTGACCAGAATCAGGGGACCGTTGTGAATCTGTCCCTGTGTCAGGGTAATGGTTTCAGAATTGATGTCCTCCTGAGTGGCTTCCTCAGTTGCTTCTGTTGAATCCGAACTGTTTTCCTCAGTGCTGTCGGAGGGTGCCTGTTCAGAATCGGTTCCTGTCGGGTCGCTGGCAGCAAAATTGCCTTCAGCGGAAATGATGCTTTCTGTATCACCGGGTACAGTGGGGGACAGAATATTGCGCCACAGGAAGTCAAACAGGAAGATCAGAAGGATCAGACCGCACAGCAGCAGGATAATATTCGGAAAACGAAGCTTCATTTTTGATTTTGCCATAGTGATGGGATCTCCTTTCAAGGGGTACTTTATTTCATTTTAGTATACAGCTTCGGCAACCGTTTCTGTTTCCGTCGTTTCGGAGGTGGTAGCAAGCTCTGTTACAATATCACCATTTTCATCCGTTACAAGAGCACCGTATTCATCTGTTACAATGACATAGACATCTGTTGCAGCGGGTTCAGTTCTGGTTTCCAGATCCGTCGGCATTTCATATGTACCGGTAATTGTGCCATAGATCGCAAAAGCATCCCATATGGGGTCCATATCGGTCGGTGCATGACCGGTGATCAGGACATATTCCTTACCGTCCACTGCCCGTGCGTAGCTTGCAAGGCACTGCATTGCCTGGTCATGGAAGCCGGTTTTGCCGGCAATGATCTCAATGCCCTTTACTTCAGAGCCATACATTCTGCTGAAGGTCGTGCTTTGCAGGCGAATGCCGCCCGGATGCTGCTGGGTGGAGGTGGTTGTATACTCAACTGCACTAAGGATCTTCTTGCAGATGGTATTTTTCATAACCTCCTTCATGAGAATAGCAAGGTCTGCTGCTGTAGAATAATGCTGTTCGTTGTAAAGACCTGTTGCATTGGTGAAGTGTGTATGAGACATGCCCAGTTCCTTGGCGCGCTGATTCATAAGTGCCACGAAGCTTTCTTCATCCTTTGCAACATATGTGACAAGAGCAATGGTAGAATCTGCGCCGGAGGGAAGGATCATACCATAGAGCAGATCGGTAATGGTAATCGTCTCGTGGTCTTCGAAGCCGGTGAGCGCCGCATCCTGCTCAATGAGAGGCTTGATCAGATCATAGGTCATGGTATAGGTTGCATTGAAGTCGGAAATATTTTCCACAGCAACCAGCAGCGTCATGAGCTTTGTCATGGAGGCAGGGCTCATACGCAGTTCAGCGCCCCTGTGTGCCAGAATCTGGTTTGTCTGAACATCCAGCAGAACAGCATACTTGCTGTAGATATTGGATTCTGTCAGGCGCAGGGCATCCTCTGCGAAGGTAGGATAATTTGCGCTGTTTACGGGGGTCGTGTCATCAGTGGGCAGTGTACTGTCCGTTTCAGGCTGTGCAATGAATACACCGCCATTGGAATCCATGGAACTGAGGGTTCCGCTGCCCTCCTTCCAGTCAGTTCTGCTGCAGCTTACGGAGACAACCGCAATCACAAAGAATATAACGATCAGTCCGAATATTGCCAGCAGGATACCAATCCACCGGTTTTCACCGGTTATCTTTTTCAAAAAGCTCATGTCGCACCTCATCAGTAACAAATAGTATATCAATCTTAATTATAATACGATGCTCGGAATTTGTCAATAGAATGCGGGAAGAAAAGATCATGCAGCATCGAAATTATGTGAAAACTGACAAAATTGTTCCGATTTTTCAGGGCTTTTCAGCAGAAAAACGCCCCTCCTGGGAGGGGCGTTTCGTTATTTTTCGATTCCTGCCGCATTGAGCAGCTGGTCATAATAGTCATAGATACCATCACGTGCGGTAAAGTTTTTCTTGCTGATGGTGAAGTAAGAATACTCGCCGTCTGCAAAGACAGCCAGATTCTCCTCATCTGCTTCACAGAAGGTGATCTCTGTTGAAGTACCGTCCATTTTGGTATAGGTGATGGTGATTTCCGGTTCGGCATCTGCCTCTGTCGGATTTTCCGGAATCAGCACGTCATACTTCAGTGCCTGGATCTTTGTGTAGAAGTTTTCCAGTGCAATGACAGCTTCTTCATTTCCATCCAGTGCAGTTCCGTTCAGTTCGTATTTACCATTTTCTTCATCAATGTAGATGTCAGCCTTTTCACGTTCTGTCCAGTCGATCTTTATAGATTCGATTTCCGATATCGGACAGCTGTAAATAATGTTCTGAATGAACTGATCCGGTTCATCATGAAGGAAATCCGTATAGGTGGATTCCATCTGAAATGCCTGACCGGTTTCCTTGCAGAGAAGGGAGACGAAGCTTGTGCTTTCCAGGTCATAATCCTGAACCAGCAGAGTTGTAGTTTCGCCGTTTTCCTGCTGGAAACGGAAAATATAGGCAGGATCATCAAAGCCGAGTTCTGCATACTGGTCTTCCGTGACATACTCCTCACCGAAGCGGTCAACGATCATCTGGCTGATGTTGGTCAACAGTGTATTGACGCCGGATGTGTCTACACGGTCGGTCAGTGCCACCGGTTCATTCAGAAGCCAGAGCTTGTCTTCGTTCATAGTCAGATCGTATACGATCTCGCCGTGTGCTTCCAGAGATACTGCGGTAACAGGAGAATCGCTGTTGCGCAGGATATAGATGCTTTTCAGAGAACTTTTATTTGCATTCAGGAAATCTGCATAATCAGCAGACACGCCGAAAACCTTGTCTCTGCCGTCGATGGTTACATAATAGAATTCACCGGTCGCACTGAGTTCTCCCACATTTATAATATATGTGGTTTCATCTGCACAGAGAGTAATGGTGGTGGGCGCATCCAGACCATAGTCGCTGAGGTTTGCTCCATCAACCGGACAGATCACCTCGTCTGCTGTCAATGTGGAAAGCTGGCTTGCCAGGCTGTTGAGGTAGTAGGTGTTGATTTCGAAATCTACCTCATTTTCCAGTGTCCATTTGCCGTTTTCGTCCAGAACCGCAATATATTCCTCGCCGTCAGAAAGCAGTTCGATACGGTCGATATCGTTGGAATTCAGGGAGACCAGGATCTTTTCCTGTTCCAGACGCTCTTTCTCCGCCTTCTGCTCAGTTTCCATGTTATTGACGATCAGCAGGATACCTGCTGTAACACCGACCAGAAGCACCAGTGTCAGAATCAGAATCAATTGTTTTTTCATATGACAGGTGTTCCTTTCTTATGAGTGGCGGCGCTTGAGCCAGATGCCTACGCCCACGATCATGATAACAACCGGCAGCGCAATGAAGAAGAATACCAGCATATAAGCGGAATCCTCTGTCAGACTCAGATAGTCAGTTGCAGCGCTCTTTTCGCCGATTCCCATATCCAGATTCTGGTTTGCCATCCATGTAATGGAGGACAGGTAAACATAGTAAGAGGACAGATAGGAAACATCTGCGATGTTTGTATCGTCGATGAATTCAGCGTTACCGAAGAGAGCAGCCTTAGCATTATTGCGGCTCTTGTCCTCGGAGTAAACGGCAAGTGCCAGTTCGGAGCCTTCAATGGGGTCGGAATCATAGGTACCGCCGTAGGGTTCGCCGACAGCAGTTGCTGTGGAGCTGAGCAGTGTGCCTGTTACAACAGACTGAATATTCTTGTTGTTTGTATCAATATTGAAGCTTCTGGACTTGGGCATGTAGGTGAGGAATTCAGACTCGATCAGGGAGTTGATATCTGCATACATTGCAGAGGATTCCTCCTGTTCCGCGATATTGCACAGAATGTTTGTGTCATCGCCGGATACATGATTGCTGCTGTCTGTTTCACGTACATAGTCATAGTCGATTTCCAGGCAGAAGGGTTCAAGCAGCAGCTGAAGATTGTTGTAGTCAAATTCGCCGCCGTTGGGGGAGAGCATAACAGAAATGCTGCCGCCTTCATCCAGGTATGCGGAAAGCTTGTCCTTTTCCTGCTTGGTGATATCAGCAGTCGGTGCAGCAATGACGATGATCTCTGCATCCTCAGGCACTGCATCTACATCAGAGAGATTGAGGGTATCCACATGATAATTCTTGCTCTTCATCAGGGAAGAGAGGCTTTCGTAACTGCTGTCCATATCCTTTTCGCCGTGACCGGTCAGGAAATAAACTGCCGGCAGATAGCCGTCAACAACTGCCTTCAGACCGCTGGTGATGATGTTTTCGCCTGCAAAAAACTCTTCCGTTTCTGTAATATTGCCGCTGTCATCGTAGTAGGTGTTGGTGTTGTACATGCCGTTGCCTACGATGTGACGCTTATTTTCGCCGCATATCAGCATAATGTCACCGGTAGACAGGGAATAGATATTGTCCGGATTGATCTTCTCCAGCATTGCTGTGTCCTCGTTGGGGTCAAAGTCAATGAGATTGATACAATCATGGTTATCGTATTCAACCAGTGCGCGATAAAGGGAACGGGTCGCACTGTCATCCGCCAGTTCGTCCATGTCCATCAGCAGGTACATATCAACAGAGACATCCTGACTGTCCAGTTCGTCCAGATATTCTACAGAGGTTTCGCTCAGGCTGAAAAGCTTCTGAACAGAAACGTCAATATTGAAGTCCAGCTTTGCCACAACAATATTGATGATGATCGCAATGACCAGGATCAGGATTGCGATAATCCATGCAAAGCTGGTAAAAATCTTATTTTTCGTATTTCGGATTTTTGCCATTTTAAATACCTCCGGCTTCTGTGTGTCTGACAGCGGGCAGCTTAGCTGCGGCTGAAGCGTCTCTTTTCAATGGAAATGATGGTCCACAGCAGGAACACGATGATTTCCGTTACGTAGCTGACCAGGTCGGACAGCTGGCAGAAGCCCTGTGTGAAGTTCTCAAACTTCGCCTGATTGGAGAACCAGTACAGAACGTCGGAAACGATGGGAAGTGTTGCCAGGAAACTGGAACCGAGCATCAGCTCCATGAAGAAGAGGATCAGGGAGCATGCAACAGACAGGAGCATAGCAAGACCCGGTGTAGCCACGAAGGATGAGATCATCAGACCCAGTGCGATATATGCAAGACCATAGAGCAGATATCCCACATAGCTTGCGATCAGGTTGGGAATCACCACGTAGCCGTAAATGGATGCGACCATCGGGTAGATCAGGGAAAGCACCATAGCAATGACCAGAACGGTTGCGACCGCCAGGAACTTTGCCAGGACGATTTTTGATACGCTCAGGGGACTGGAAAGCAGCAGCACCTCCGTGCCGTTCTTGCGTTCCTCTGCAAAGGCGCGCATGGTCAGAATCGGAATCAGCAGGATGGTAGTCAGCAATATATTATAATAGAAGAAATAGGAAAACTGAAACTCCACCTGTGTGCTCGTTGCTGTGAAGATCCACCAGACAAAAAATCCGGAGAAGATCAGCATGACGAGTCCGATGAATGTATAAGCCAGAGGGGAGAAGAAGTACCCCTGAAGCTCCTTTTTATAAAGTGAAAACATAGACTTAAACCTCCTCGCTTTCTTCACCGGCGGAAGCGGCTTCCTCCGGCTCCTCAGAGGCAGTGCTCTGGGATTCGTCTTCCATTTCATCGAGCAGGTCCCTCAGGGACTTTTTCTTTCCGACAGGCTGGTTTACAAGATTTACGAAAATCTGCTCCAGGCTCTTTCTTTCCTCGGAAACCTCCAGTACCTCCATCTTTCCGTAGAGGAGTGCGGAGAGCAGCGGATTGCGGACATCTCTGTGGGCGATTTCTACATCATATGTATAGATGCCGGTTTTCACAAATGTGATGTTGGATACACGGAGAACGCCTTCAACGCCCTTGATGATACGTGCTGCCTCACGGGAACTGCCCTGTATCTTCAGCTTCAGTACCGTATTCGCACCGGCACTGGATTCCAGGTTTGCGATGGTGTCGATCGCTTGAATCTCACCATGATTGATGATGACAACGCGGTCACAGATCGCACTGATTTCCGACAGAATGTGCGAACTGAGAATGATAGAATGGTCACGCTTCAGATCCAGGATCAGGTTACGCACTTCGATCAGCTGGGACGGGTCAAGACCGACTGTCGGTTCGTCCAGAATGATGATCTTCGGGTCGCCGATGAGTGCCTGCGCAAAGCCGACACGCTGCTTGTAACCCTTGGACAGGTTGTGGATCAGACGCTTGCTGACATCCTGAATATTCAGTCTCTGCATAACACGCTGAATATGCGACTTGCGCTTGGATGCGGGAACGCCTCTCAGACCTGCTACGAACATCAGATATTCATTTACCTTCATATCCATATAAACAGGGGGGATCTCCGGCAGGAAGCCGATGCATTGTTTTGCCTTGACCGGCTGTTCCTCAATGTCATAGCCGTTGATGGTGACAGAACCGCTTGTGGACGGGATGACACCGCAGATAATATTCAAGGTCGTGGACTTGCCGGCACCATTGGGACCGAGAAAGCCTAAAATCTCATTGTCCTCTATGGTAAAGCTGATGTCCTTGACAGCCGCCTTGGGTCCGTAATACTTGGTCAGATGTTTGATTTCAACCATAAAAATCTCCTTTCCGCTCAATTTAAAAGCAGTTACACCTATTATCTCAAAATAATATTTACTTGTGATGAATAATCGGTAATTATTATGTGAATGAAAGTGAAAAGCCCTAAAACATGGATTTCGCAGGGTAAAAAAATGGTAATTCTGATCAGGTTCCGGAAAAGTATACCAGCGTCATATGGGAATTGTGTGATGGACTTGTGCAAAAAGTATAAAATACAAAATTCGCTTCGATTTTTGTAGAAGATGCACACAGAATGGGACAAAATGCACAAATATGTTCTAGTGAAAATGTGAAAAGTTCCGAAAAAATTGGAAATGGAGGAAGATGTTCGCGTTATGGGTTGACAAAAAAAGAGAAGTGGTATATAATTTTAAATATAAAAGTGCGCATATTGTGTGTGTGTTTTGTGAAAAATACAGCAGGTATGCGAGTTTTTTCTGACGGTTATTTGCGGGCGTACTATGCGCCGAAACAGGGTGCGGTTTACATACCATGGGAAGGCTGCTCCCAAATATCACGTGGATAACGGTCAGCTTTTTTATTCACCAACATCTTATTATAACGAGAGGGGAATTTTTCAAATGCAAATGAAGAAGAGCAAAACATTCCTTGCTGCATTTCTGGCTGCTGCAACTGCATGCACAGCTCTGATGCCGACAGTTGCTTCCGCAGCAGGCAGCAGAACCAAGGAAGAAGCTTACGGTGATGGCACATATGCAGCACGCTATATGTCTCTGTACGATGACGTAATCACCAACGGTATGGAAAATGGCTATATGTCCAAGTCTTCCACAGTTTCCGGCGGTCTGGGTATCCCGTACCACTCTGTAGAAGAACTGTGTATCGAAGCTCCGGACTACGGTCACGAAACAACTTCTGAAGCGCTGTCTTACCTGGTATGGGTTGCAGCAATGCGTGACAACATCGTTAACGATGCAAAGAACGGCGATATCACAGTTAAGAATGTAAAGGATGCTTCTACAGAAGAAATCGGCGATACCGCTAAGGCATGGCTGACTATGGAAGCAACTCTGGTTCCGGACGCTCAGGGCCGTTTTATGACCATGAATGACAGCCTGAGTGCTACATACTCTGATGAGTGGCAGAAGGTTGAAGATTACCCGACTAATATGGCACAGGGCAATACTGCAAAGAACCCGGTTCACAAGTATTTCTGTACTGCATACGGCAACGACGGCGGTCTGTACCTGATGAACTGGCTGGCTGACGTTGATGACTGGTACGGCTTCGGTACTACTCTGTCCTCTCAGTACAAGCAGAAGAATGTAAGCGGCAGCTTCACTCTGATCAACACCTTCCAGCGCGGTGAGCAGGAATCCTGTTGGGAAACCATTCCGCATGGTTCTGTAGAAGAACTGAAGCACGGTGTACCGGGTAACGGTATGAAGGCTTTCTTCAACACAGAATCTCAGGTAGCACAGCAGTTTGCATATACCAATGCGCCTGACGCAGAAGACCGTGCAATCCAGGCTGTATACGCTGCAAACCGTTGGGGCGTTGGCGAACAGGAGGTTAACTCCAAGTGGGGCGGCACTCAGACCCTGTCTCAGCTGGCAGGTAAGATGGGTGACCAGTGCCGTAACAACATGTATGATAAGTACTACAAGGATATCGGCTGTCAGGATAAGTGGAACATGGGCGGCGCAGATCAGGGTAAGCACTACCTGATGAACTGGTATACCTCCTGGGGCGGCGCTCTGGATGGCAGCTGGGCATGGCAGATCGGTGCATCTCACATGCACGAATTCTACCAGAACCCGCTGGCAGCATACGCTCTGGTATATGACAGCGAACTGAATGCAGGCATGCTGTCTCAGGGTGCAACCGAAGACTATAAGGCATCTCTCCAGAGACAGATGGAACTGTATCTGTGGCTGCTGTCCGCAGACGGCCCCATCGCTGGTGGTTGTACAAACTCCTGGAACGGCCGTTACGAATCTTATCCGACCGGTCAGTCCCTGTTCTATGATATGGCATATGTTGAACATCCGGTATATGCTGACCCGGGTTCCAACCACTGGATCGGTAACCAGGTATGGGCAGTTCAGCGTCTGGCTGAAATGTACTACATCGTTAAGGCTGGCGGCGGCGCAGCAAGCGACGTTAACATCGGCGGCATGAATCTGGAGCAGACTCTGGAAACAATCCTCGACAAGTGGGTAGGCTGGTTCCTGGATAACACAATCCTGGGTACAGCAAACGGAACAAAGGAATTCGATGCTCTGTATGAACCGTACCACACAGAAACCACACACTTTGAGGTACCGGATCTGACTAAGGGCGTAACAGATGACGGCAAGAGTTTCTCGATTCCGGCTTCTCTGATCTGGTCTGGTCAGCCGAATGACTGGAACGGCTCTTATAAGGAAAATACCGGTCTGACATGTACTATTGTTGGCTACGGCGACGGCGACCTGGGCTGCGTATCTTCTCTGGCAAATACTCTGATCTACTATGCAAAGGCGAAGGGTGTTACTGGTGATGATCTGCCCGCAGCAGAAGAGTCCTATAAGACTGCACAGGGCACTAAGGGCAGTGTAGATGAATACGGCAAGCAGGCTCTGTATCTTGGTAAGCAGCTCATAGACCGTCAGTGGGAGAAGTTCCGTGATGACATCGGTCTGGGTGTATCCGACCACAATACCAATCTCTACAGACTGTGGGAGACCAAGCTGGTTCTGCCGAACGGTGAACGTGAAAACGGTCTGGGCGAGGTTCTGCCTGCTGATCGTTATACAGGCGAAATGCCGAACGGCGATGTGATCAAGGACGGCGTAGCATTCTTCGACATCCGTTCCAACTATGCAGAATCTGATATGTACCAGACAGCTCTGAATTACTACAATGGTAAGGGCGAGGATGTAGACGGCAACGGCAGCGTTGGTGTTGAGGACTACTACTTCACACTGCACAGATTCTGGCATGCTGGCGATATCCTGATGGCGATCGGTACAATGTATGAACTGTATCCGGAGGTTCTGCCGGTTGAGGTAGAAGAACTGACGGTTGAGAAGGAATCGATCGAAATTGAGGTTGGCGAGACAGACACCATCAAGCCGAACAAGGAAGGCTGCACCTTTGAATCTACGGATGAAAAGATCGCAACTGTAGATAAGGACGGCGTTGTAACTGGTGTTGCAGCTGGTGAAACTACCATTACAGTTACAGACCAGGATGGTCAGACTGTTGAGGTAACAGTAACAGTTACTGCGGTAACGACCACAACGACGACTACAACAACTACTACCACTACCACCACAACTACAACAACAACCAAGCCGGAGATCAAGTCTGGTCTGATTGGTGATACCAACCTGGATGATAAGATCTCCCTGATCGACGTTGTATACCTGAACAAGTATCTGGCTGATGTACTGGATTTCAATGATCAGCAGAAGTTCAATGCACAGTGTGTAGCGGATAAGGAGATCAACGGCGCTGACGTTACAGCTCTGATGAAGTTTATCGTTCGTCTCGAACTGACCCTGCCGGTAACATCTGTATAAGCAGAAACGGCGGTAAATCGGCGAATCGAATCAAATAGCAAAGCGGCACGATGTAAAGTCGTGCCGTTTTTTGCGTTTTTATGCAGAGAATGTATTAATTTTGCATCGTCTCTTGATTTTTACAGGGAAAGATGCTATAATAAAACTATATGTCTACCGGAAAGAAGGGAATAGCTTGACAAAAAGCATGACCGGTTTCGGACGGGCAGCTTTCGCCTCTGAGAATATGGATATTCTGGTGGAACTGCGCTCTGTAAACCATCGTTATTTGGAAACATCGGTACGTCTGCCCCATGCCTACAGCTACCTGGAGGATAAGCTGAAGAAGCTTGTCCAGCAGAAAGCAGCACGCGGAAAGGTAGAAATGTCGCTGAGTATACAGCTTCATGGTACGGATGGAATTGCTGTTGAAATCAACACAGATCTTGCACAGACCTATGTGCAGGCGCTTCGTGGTGCCAATGTGCAGCTGGAATTGGAGGATGATATTACACTGACATCCCTGCTGCGTTTTTCCGATATTTTCTCCGTACGTAAGGTGCAGCTGGAGGAAGAGGCTGTCTGGGCAGCTGTAGAGCCGGTTGCGCTTGAGGCAGTGGAAAAATTTGCCGCAATGCGTGAAGCGGAGGGTGTAAAACTCAAAGAGGATATTACATCCCGGCTCGTGTCGCTGGAGGAAATGGTTACACAGGTGGAAGCCTTTGCTCCGGAAACGGCAAAGCGTTATTATGACCGCCTGTATGCAAAGATCGCAGAACTGCTTGCTGACCGTGAGATCGAGGAATCACGTCTTGTGACAGAGGCAGCGGTCTTCTCGGAGCGTATTGCAGTCGATGAGGAAACGGTGCGTCTTCGCAGCCATCTTTCCCAGTTCCATGCATTGATGAAGGCGGAGGAGCCTGTCGGCAGAAAGCTTGACTTCCTTGTACAAGAGATGAACCGTGAGGTCAACACCATCGGCTCCAAAGCGCAGGATCTGTCCATTACAAGACTCGTTGTGGATATGAAGTCGGAGATCGAGAAGATCCGTGAGCAGATTCAGAATATCGAATAATGAGGTGAATGGGATGAAAAAGGGATTGCTGATCGTGGTGTCCGGTCCCTCCGGATGCGGTAAGGGAACAGTGCTTGGAGGTATTGTAAAAGAACTGGGGCTGTCCTATTCCGTTTCTGCGACTACACGTGCGATGCGTGAGGGCGAAGCGGATGGTGTAAATTACCACTACATGACAAACGAACAGTTTGAAAAGCTGATCGATGAGGATAAGATTCTGGAATATACCAGCTACTGCGGCAACTACTACGGAACGCTCCGTGATGAGGTGGAAAACCGCAGAAATAACGGAGAGGACGTGCTTCTGGAAATTGAGGTTGTAGGTGCAGGAAACGTAAAACGGATCTGTCCGGATGCCGTTCTGATCTTCATTGCGCCGCCTTCTGTTGCAGAACTGGAACGCCGGCTGAGAAAGCGTGGTACGGAGTCCGATGCGGTGATTGCAGAGCGTGTGTCTCAGGCAGAGCGTGAGATCCGCTGCGCATCCCAGTATGATTATGTTGTCATCAACGGCGCTCTGGAAAAGGCGGTCGATGATGTGGCATCTATTATAAAGGCGGAGAGAATCTACGCCGAAAACAAAGAGAAAATGATAAGTGAGGTATTGAATTCATGAACATGCTCAGACCATCTATGAATCAGTTGATTTCCAAGAACGAAAGCTGCTACTCTCTGGTAGTCGGCGTTGCCAAGCGTGCAAGAGAGATTGCAGAGGACCTTTACGAAAAGGGCGAAATTCTGAAGGAAAAGCCGGTGAAGACTGCTGTTGAAGAACTGGCTGCCGGCAAGTATAAGATCGTTGAAGAAAGCAAATAATTCACAGTGAAGAAAAGAGGCGTGTATGATGAATGCATACTGGAAAATCGAAGTGGCTGTCTGGGATACGGCATATTCTTTTGACCAGCTGTTCACATACACGTCTTTAGAGCCTGTTGCGGAGGGCTGCCGTGTGGCAGTTCCTTTTGGCAGAAACAATTCCAAGCGGGTGGGAATGGTCATGAAAGCTGAGGAGACCGCAGAGCCGCTGGATGTTCGCCTTAAACCTGTATCCTTCGTTATGGACAGCGTTCCGCTTCTGGATGAGGAGCAGCTGGAGCTGGTACACTGGCTCAAGGAAACTACCTTCTGCACCTATTCCGATGCCATCCGCACCATTCTCCCGGCAGGCATGCAGGTTCAGATCTATCAGAAGGCGCAGCTTGCCGCAAAGATGCCCCAGGTGGTGCTGACGGCAGAGGAGCAGCGGCTTCTGGATTTTTTGCAGGAGGCAAAAAGCCAGAGAGGCTTTGACCGCTTGCTTCGTGCAGAAGGCAATGCAGAAAAGCAGGCAGCGATAGACGGTCTTGTGCGAAAGGGCGTTCTTGTGATGACCGACTGCGCCAAGCAGAAGGTGGGGAACGCAGGTGTAAGGATGCTGCGTCTGGCGGATGACTATCAGAGCCGTATGGTAAATGTGCGTATTTCTGCCAAGCAGAAGAAGCTGATCCAGCTTCTGGAGGAGCAGCCGGTCCTTTCGGAAAAGGAAGCATGCTATCTCTGCGGCATTACAACGGCTGTGACGAACACCGCGGTGAAGGCAGGTATTGCGGTGCGTTATACGGACGACTGCTTCCGGGATGTTCCGGTGGTGCGTGAACGCCGCGATCCTCGTGAGATTCATTTGTCAGAGGTTCAGCAGCCCGTATTTGAAGCGGTTCTGCATGCTGTACAGGTGAAGAAGCCGCATTGCTTTTTGCTGCATGGGGTGACCGGCAGCGGTAAGACCAGCGTGTTCCAGCGTCTGATCGATGAGACGATCCGTATGGGACGGCAGGTGATCCTGCTGGTGCCGGAAATTGCCCTGACACCGCAGATCGTAGGAGAATTCTGCGCACTGTTCGGAGAGCAGGTGACGGTGATTCACAGCGAGCTTTCCCTGGGACAGCGCAGTGATGCCTATCGCAGGATCCGGCGGGGTGATGTGAAGATCGTCATCGGTACACGAAGTGCGGTTTTTGCACCAGTGAAGGATCTGGGGCTTGTGATTGCGGATGAAGAAGGCGAGCGTGCCTACAAGTCAGACAGTGCGCCCAGATATCATGCGGCTGAGGTGGCAAAAAAACGATGCCGCACCCATGGAGCGACGTTGCTGCTGGCATCAGCAACGCCGTCTATTGAAAGCTATTATTATGCACAAAAGGGAACGTATACGCTGCTGGAAATGAAGCAGCGCTATGCAAGCATGCCGCTGCCGGAGGTAACGGTAGTGGACATGAATGAGGAACGCATACTCGGTAACGATACAGAATTCAGTCAGGAGCTGATCATTGCGCTCAGAGAAAATCTGACTGCTGGGGAGCAGTCGATCCTTCTTCTGAACAGACGGGGTTATCATACAATTATCAGCTGCTGTGACTGTAACAAACCGGTATACTGCCCCAATTGCAGTGTACCGATGACCTATCACAAGGTCAATAACAGCCTGATGTGTCACTACTGCGGACATACGCAGGAGATGGCTGTGTCCTGTGCGCACTGCGGCGGACAGCATCTGCGGAAAATGGGGTTTGGTACGCAGACGCTGGAGGAGGCACTTGCAGAAGCCGTACCGCAGGCGAGAATTCTGCGCATGGATGCAGACACAACCATGTCCCGGTATGCTTACGAGCAGAATTTCGCTGCCTTTGCAAGAGGCGAATATGACATCATGGTGGGAACGCAGATGATCGGAAAGGGTCTGAATTTTCCCAAGGTCACGCTGGTGGGTGTGCTTTCGGTGGATAAGGCATTGTTTGCCGGTGATTTCCGCAGCTATGAGCGGACATTTTCTCTGATCACCCAGGTGGTGGGCAGAGGCGGCAGAGGCGAAAAGCCCGGCCGTGCTATTTTGCAGACCTTTATGCCGGAGCATTATGTTCTGCAGCTGGCTGCCAATCAGAATTATGAGGACTTTTACCGGGAGGAGATCGCCCTGCGGCGTACGCTGGTATTTCCGCCGGTATGTGATATTTGCGTGATCGGATTTGTGAGTGTTTCCCAGGAGGCTGCCGCAGCAGCGGCACAGTATGCAGCGCAGTGCCTGACTGCACTGGTGGAGCAGACCGGCTTCCAAAGACCCTTGCGTATGCTGGGTCCAATGCCCTTTTCCTATGGAAAGATCGGCGGAAAATACCGTTACCGCCTGATTCTCAAATGCAAGAATACCAAGGAATACCGGGATCTGATCCGGGAAATACTCGGGGCGGTCTATGCGCAAAAGGAATTTTCAAAGGTACATGTTTATGCGGATATGAATGGTGATATCGGCGTATAATGACAGGAGGAGCTTATGGCAATTCGTAAGATTGTA
>JAFURN010000140.1 GCA_017480865.1 Ruminococcus sp.
GACACCCTAAGCATCCTGATACGATCTCGGACGTTATTTATGCCAGAAATCAGTTTACACCCGTGAGAAACGGCATGCTTAAAAAGGCGCTTGAAGGCAATCAGGCGGATGCAAGCTGTTATCAGGCGGCATTGGAAGCGCTGACAGGCGTTCAGCCGGTAGGAGACAAAGTATTCTTTCGCCGTGTAAACGGCAGATCCGGTCAGGTTATCGGACATCATGTATTTTATTAAGAAAAAGTGCTGATGCACAGGCAAATGCCTTGTGTCAGCATTTTTTCTTTACAGGAATTTTCTGCGAAAATCTATTGTGCATATCCGGCCGGCTATGCGCATAGAATGAATCACAGGCGTTAACGCTCCGTAAGCGGATTCCGGAGGTATAACGAGGCTTTATTGACAGAATACAGTTAATTTGCTATGATAATGTTACGTCTGTAATATTTTTGTAATAAATATGAGGAGACTATCGTGTATGGTTACGGGAAAAAATAGCTGTGCAAATAAGTTTGCCGGTCTGTGTATTGCCTGTATCCTGGCGTTTTGCGCTTGGGGCAGCAGTAATACATATGCTGCGGAATTAGAAGGACAGGCTTGGGAAACGAGTGCAGGTGTGGCACAGTGGCTGGACGGATCGGATGATGCGGATACCTTAGGAACAGACAGCGACAGTGCCGGCGATGACAATGTCGAAACCGAGGCGGCAGACCACACTGGCGAACTGGTCATGGCTGATGTAAATAAAGTATTGAATGTGCGTGAAGCGCCCGGCGAAGAGTCAGAAAAAGTCGGTTATTTATACGCGGACTGCGGCGGAACAATCCTGGAACAGAAGGATGGCTGGACGAAAATTTCTTCCGGTGAGCTGGAAGGCTGGGCCAGTGATGAATATCTTCTTTTTGGGGAAGATGCCGATAAACTGGCAGAGGATGTGGGAACCACCATTGCCAGGACTACCACCGGCGCTCTTAGGATTCGTAAGGAGCCTTCTCTGGAGGCAGGAGTCTATGATCTGTTGGAAGAAGGTTCCGAGTACGAAGTGGTGGATGCCGATCAGCTGGCTTTCAGTGATGGAATTGAATTGTCCGATGATTGGATTGCTGTGGATTATGAAGGCGTGACCGGCTTCGTGTCAGCGGAATATGTGGAGACAGAATTTGTAGTGGCTTCCGGAGAGACTTTGGAACAGGTCAAGGAGCGTGAGGAGGCGGAAGCCGCAGCTGCCCTTGCTGCACAGAGAGAGGCCCAGAAGAAAGAGATAGAGCGGGTGAAAGCAATGCAGACCAACGAGCTTACTCTGCTGGCAGCGCTGATCCAGTGTGAAGCCGGCAATCAGCCTTATGAAGGGCAGGTAGCGGTAGGTGCGGTGGTGATGAATCGGGTCAGGAGCAGTGCCTATCCCAACACGGTTAAGGATGTCATTTTTGCACCGGGACAGTTTACACCGGCAAGCAGCGGCCGTCTGGGCAAACTGATTTCCGGCGGCAGTATCAAAGAATCCTGTATCAATGCAGCAGCAGAGGCAATTGCAGGTGTATCTCCGGTAGGAACAGCAACTCACTTCCGCAGAGCGGGCAGCAGAGAGGGTATTATAATAGGAAATCATGTTTTCTGGTAAACAAGAGGAAGGGGGCCGTGAAAAACACAATGGCCCTCTTTTATTGCAGTGATATGCGGCAAATTCACAAAATCTTAATTTTTCCCATTCATCAAAATGATTGAACCGACGTAGGAAATATAGTATGATGATAACGTCAGCAGACGTTTTAGAAAGGAGGCGTTGGGAGATGGAAGTAATTGGCTGGCTGATTGCGTTGGTGTTTCTTGTGGTGATAGAGATATCCACCATGGGACTGACAACGATCTGGTTTGCAGCTGGTGCTCTTGCGGCGACGATTGCAGCATCGTTGGGCGCGCCGTTGTATCTGCAGATTGCGCTGTTTCTGATCGTTTCCGTCCTTATGCTGGTGTTTACCAGACCGATTGCGGTGAAATACTTTAACCAGGATCGGGAGAAGACGAATGTGGACAGCGTGATCGGAAAGAAGGGCATCGTCACAGGTGCGATAGACAATCTGTTAGGATGCGGACAGGTCACATTAAATGGTCTGGAATGGACCGCCCGTTCTGCATCGGAAGATCTGAAGATTCCGGAAGGCAGCGTTGTGATCGTGCGTGATATCCAGGGTGTCAAACTGATCGTAGAATTAGAAGAAGAGAGGGTGTAGAACATGATTGCGGGAATTATTTTATTGATTATTTTATTGCTCATCATTATGCTGATCGCTTCCTGTATCAAGATTGTACCGCAGGCACAGGCTTTTGTAGTTGAGCGTCTGGGCGCTTATCAGGATACCTGGAGTGTGGGCCTGCACTTTAAAATACCGATCATCGATAAGGTTGCAAAGCGCGTGCTGTTGAAGGAACAGGTTGCTGACTTCCCTCCTC
>JAFURN010000141.1 GCA_017480865.1 Ruminococcus sp.
GACGTGCAGACTTTGCCCTTACCATCAGCGGTGACAGTATGGAGCCGATTTATCACAATGGAGATATCGTTCTGGTCAAGCAGACAGAGGCAGTCAGTGTCGGTGAAGTCGGCATCTTTGTGGTGGACGGCGACGGCTATATCAAGAAATTCGGCGGCGACCGTCTGATTTCTCTCAACCAGGCATATGCAGATATTATGCTGAATCATGACAGCTATGTACGCTGCTGCGGTAAGGTGATCGGACGTGTGTAAAAAGCAGCTGACGTTATACGAAGAAATGCAGAAGTATGCGGTTGGTCTGCATGTCGGACTCTATTCGCTGGATGAATTTTCCAGATTTCTGGATGCTGAAATTCTTGCGGCGGATACTGTCCCTGACATCTGCATCCATGCATTTTTCTCGATTTCCTGCGGTGCGGAGGCTGTACTTTCCAGTATCCGTGACAGCTTTTATGAATGCGGATATCAACCGCAGGATACCGCCGGATGTACAGTTGAAAAGGCAGTTCTCACACGTATCCGTGAGAAGTACCAATGCCATGCATTCTCGCTAAAGCAAGCATGTGAAATGCTGCAGAAGGTATCGCTGCATTTCGACCCGTATTCTGAAATCAATGTTCTTGCGGATTATTACGCTTTGGCTGAACAAGGGATCTTCTATACCATGGAGCAGGTTCAGGACATGCTTGAAAAAGCACTCAATATAAAATAAAGAGACTGCTGCAATAAGTGTAAATATTGCAGCAGTCCTGATCTTCATAAGCGGGCGGTCAATGGCCGCCCATTTTGCAATTCATCGAGAAAAAACTGAAGGATCCGTTTCAGTCTCCTTTCCCGGCTATTCCCATGTATACTGTGTTAGTTCCCCTTCTGCCGTCAATTCGGGATAATCCCACTGACGCAGCACCTCATATGCCGCAATTGCCACGGAATTAGACAGGTTCAGACTGCGCAGCGTGTTCCGCATCGGAATGCGCACACAGGATCTCTCGTTCTGATACAGCAGATCCTCCGGGAGACCCTTGTCCTCTCTTCCGAAAATCAGGTATACATTTCCCTCGTAAGAAACATCACTGTGACGGCGTCTGCCCTTCGTGGTGAAGAAATAATATCCGCCTGCATTCTTTTCAAAAAAATCATCCAGATTTTCGTAGTACGTGAGATCCAGCTTGTCCCAGTAATCAAGACCTGCACGTTTTAAATGCTTGTCAGTAACCGTAAAGCCCATGGGCTTCACAAGATGCAGTCTTGCTCCTGTAACCGCACAGGTACGGGCAATGTTTCCTGTATTCTGCGGAATCTGCGGCTCCACCAGAACGATATTGATCTGCTGCATAAATTCTGTTCTCCCTGCGGTGAAAATTCCCTTTTGTCCGCCGTGTATACAGTCCTTTGTTTCCGCGATACTACCTTTAAGGAGGTGATCGCATGACTGTAAAATCTGTCGTAAAGGGTCTGACAATCGGTGCGACTGTCGGAACGGTTTGCTATATGATGTCCAAAGCAACATCCAAGCAGAAGCATGACATCCGCAAGAACACAAACAGAGCCATCAAAGCTGCCGGATGTGTTCTCGACGATATCACATCTCTCATTCTGTAATGGATGCTTTCTGATTTTTACGGAAGCCTAAATAGCTTTCCAATATGATTGTGGCTGCAACAGCATCCACCACTGCTTTTCTTTTTTTGCCTCTTGTATTGGTCACGTTCAGGTAATTGTGTGCGGATACGGTTGTACAGCGTTCATCCCACAATTCCACCGGAACGCTGACCATTTCTTTTAATCCGTCTGCAAATGCCTGACACTTCTCTGCACGTTCTCCGATGGTGCCGTTCATATTCTTCGGATAGCCCACCACGATCAGTTCTGCCTTCCGTGCAATCGCCTCCTGTGCAACCTTCTGCATACATGCATCAAAGTCCTTCTCCGCAATAACACCTGCCGGAGATGCCAGAAATTCGCTTTTGTCACAAACAGCAAGCCCTGTGCGTGCATCACCGAAGTCCACTGCCATAATAATCATGCTGCTTTCCTCCGCTCTATACACTTACCACGGCTGTACGCTGCCGATGATGCTCTTGATATCCTCAATACCGTTTTCATCCAGAAATGCATCCATTTCCTCAATGATGCGGACCGGTGCATAAGGGTCTGTGAAAATCGCTGCGCCGACCTGTACTGCACTTGCGCCTGCCATCATCATTTCAATGGCAGCAGCACCGCTGTCAATGCCACCCATGCCGATCACCGGAATGGAGACAGCATTCGCAACCTGCCATACCATACGGACTGCCAGCGGGAATACTGCAGGACCTGACATACCGCCCACATTATTTTTCAGGATCGGCCGGCGTGTACGGATATCAATGCGCATACCCAGAACCGTATTGATCAGGGATACTGCATCTGCACCAGCAGCCTCCACTGCACGGGCAATCTCTGCAATATCGGTTACGTTCGGGGAAAGCTTTACCACAAGCGGCTTCTTTGTCGCCTGACGAACTGCCTTTGTGATGGCAGCTGCGGAATCACAGTGTACACCGAATGCCGCACCGCCCTTCTTTACATTGGGACAGGAAATATTCAGTTCGATCATATGGACATCGGTTACATCCAGCTTTTCTGCAATGGTCACGCACTCATCTACAGTAGAGCCTGCAATATTTGCAAGAATTACGGTATCCTTGGTCAGCAGATTCGGAAGTTCACGCTCAATAAATGCATCAATGCCCGGATTCTGAAGACCTACGGAATTGATCATGCCAGAGGGTGTTTCTGCAATACGGGGTGCAGGATTACCCGGACGCATGGTGATGGTAGTACCCTTGGTTGCAATACCGCCCAGCTTAGACAGCGGGAACAGTTCCTCATATTCTCTGCCGTATCCGAACACACCGGATGCCGGAATCACCGGATTTTTAAAATCAACACCTGCTACATTTACAGAAAGATTTGCCATTACCACTGCACCTCCTTGGATGAAAATACGGGACCATCCTTGCAGACATGACCCATGACGTCCTTGCCTTCCTTCTGAAGCTTACATGCACATACCAGGCATGCACCAATTCCGCAGCCCATGCGCTCTTCCAGAGAAACCTCACAGAATACATCTGCTTCGTTGGCAATTGCGGAAACGAATTTCAGCATGGGAGTCGGTCCGCATGCATAAACAGCGTCCACATCGCCGGACGCCAGCAGTTCCTTCAGCGGCTCTGTAACCAGCGCCTTTCTGCCGGCTGTGCCATTATCCGTACAGAGAACCGTCTGTGCGCCTGCCTTTGTAAATTCGTCCTGCAAAATCACGCACTCTGCGCTGCGGAAGCCGCAGATCACCGTTGCCTTATCACCGTAATATTTCGCCAGAGGCAGCATAGGCGGTGTGCCGATGCCGCCGCCGATGAGGATGACCTTCTTTGCATCCGATTTCAGGGTAAAGCCATGTCCCAGCGGACCCAGCAAATCAAGATTTTCGCCCACGCTGCGGTTTGCGATCCACTCAGTACCTGCCTGCTTTACTTCAAATACGATCGTCAGGATTCCCTTTTCCGGTTCCATATTGCAGATGGAAATGGGTCTGCGCAGCGTAAAGCCCTCGGGCAGGATATGCACAAACTGACCGGGCTGTGCAATCTCTGCCACATCCGGGCAGAGAATATCCAGGCGGAACAGATTCTTTCCCAGAACTGCCTTTTTCACAATGGGATACAGTGCCTTTGTGTATTTCATAGTCCTTCTCCTTTTTGCAGCAATGCGGACAGAACGCATCCGTCCGCACCTTGCATATTTCTTATTTCAGATTGATATAAGCGGTAATATCATCACGCATACGAATCGCTTCTCTGCGTGCTGCCTGTGCAAACTGCTCCTCAGGACAGTTCTCCTCTTTCTTGTAAGCGCACATGATGGCTCTGGAGGAATTTACAATGGCACCCAGACCATTCTCATCAAACGCACCTGCCAGACCTGCTGCGCCGCCGCCCTGTGCGCCATAGCCCGGAACCAGGAACATGGTGTGCGGCAGTCTCTTTCTCAGTTCACTGAGCTGCTCCGGATAGGTTGCGCCAACAACTGCACCAACTGCGGAGTAGCCGTATTCGCCGATGGTATCTGCACCCCAGCCTTCGCACATATCGCCCATAACCGCATAAATGGGAGTATCGCCGATGCACTTATCCTGAAGTTCACCGCTGGAAGGGTTCGAGGTCTTTGCCAGAACGAAGATACCCTTGTCCTTTTCCTTGCAGATCTTCATCAGCGGTGCAATACCATCTGTACCAAGGTAGCCGTTTACCGTCAGGGCATCTGCGCCGAAAGGCTCCATCTCCTCGCCGTTTACCATAACTGTACCCAGATGTGCCGCTGCATATGCTTCCATGGTTGCACCGATATCATTTCTCTTACCGTCGGTCATAACGAACATACCCTTTTCCTGGGCATATTTGATCGTCTCTGCCAGCACTCTTACGCCTTCCCAGCCGTACATTTCATAGTAAGCCGCCTGGGGCTTGATTGCAGGTACGATATCATAGATCTCGTCGATAATTGCACGGTTGAATTCCAGAATCGCATTTGCTGCCGCCTTCAGTGTCGTACCTTCCTCCGCAAAGTGCTTCTCGCAGATATACTTCGGTACATAGTCAAGCTTCGGGTCAAGACCGACTACGGACGGATTTTTGGTTTCCTGAATTTTCTTGATGAGTCTGTCAAATGACATATGCTTCTTCTCCTTTATCTTCCGATTTATTATTTTACGATTTCAAAGGGATATTCCGCATCCCTGTAGCGGATTTCACCGCCGGAAATGGTCATCACCGGTTTGCCGGTAAATTCCATGCCCTTGAATACAGCATTACGTGCTTTGGAATGCAGCTTATCCGGGTCAACGGTCCACCGATATCCCAGGTCGGCGATACACAGATTTGCTGCTGCACCCACTGCAATCTCCGGAACCGGCAAGCCCAGGATCTGTCTCGGCTTGACTGCCATTCGCTCGGCAATCTGCGGAAGCGTCAGCTTATCCTCGTGATACAGTGTCAAGGTCGCTGCAAGAGATGTCTCCATACCGATAACACCGTTGGGGGCACGGTAAAAATCCTTCTTCTCCTCCGGTGTATGAGGCGCATGGTCCGTTACGATACAGTCAATGGTACCGTCCCGTACACCCTCCAGTACAGCAGTGCGGTCCGCCTCTTCACGAAGCGGCGGATTCATACGGTAGTCCGCATCCATAGAACGCACCTTTTCCTCTGTCAGAAGGAAATAGTGCGGACAGGTTTCACAGGTAACCTTCACGCCCTGTGCCTTGGCAAAGCGGATCATCTCCACACAGCCCTTTGTACTCACATGGGCAATATGAATGGGTACGTCTGCACTTGCTGCCAGGATCATTTCTCTTGCTGTAATATAGTCCTCCGATGCACGGTCCATACCGGGAACCCCCAGTTCCTCGGATACCGCACCGCGATGGATGATACCGCCGTTAATGATCGCCAGATCCTCGCAGTGAGAGATCACCGGAATGTCACGGCGGGCAGCCTCAATCAGCGCCTTGCGCATCATCTCTGCATTTTCCACAGGTCTTCCGTCATCAGATACTGCACAAATACCGGCTTCCTTCAGTGTATCAAAATTGCTCATTTCTGCACCGCTCATACCCTTTGTGATACAGCCTACCGGATGTACATCCACACCTGTATCCTTCGCCTTGTTCCGGATATAGCGCACGGTTTCTGCTGTATCGATCGCAGGCTTTGTGTTGGGCATGCAGGCAAGACCGGTCACACCGCCGGCAAGTGCTGCTGCGCATCCCGTAAGGACATCCTCCTTCGCAGTAAAACCCGGGTCACGCAGATGCACATGCATATCAAACAACCCCGGAAATGCAGTCAGCTTGCTGCAATCATAGATCACATCGGCACACTGACCATCCAGTGCTGTAATTTTACCCTCCTCAATGAGAAGATTGCAGGTACGCACACCCTCTGCATCCACAGCAGTCAGATTCTGTAATAAAATGGATTGACGCATATCATTCACACTCCTTGTAGAAAAATGCACAGGCGTTCCGCAAAAAAGCACCTACTCATCGTTTGACAAGTAGGTGCGAAACCCTCGGAATACGATCCCGTTTATAACGCCTTGCCAACCCTGTAGATCGACTTCAAGGAATCCTGTTATAAAACATTATAACATATCCCCGGGCATTTGTCCAGTATTTTTCTTTTACCGTTCTGTTACATTGCAGACAGCAGATTGCTCAGATCTGCAAGCTGCTCCATGGTCAGCGCCTCGATCCGCACAGCTGCCGGAAGAGAGAGTTCTTCCAATACAGCTGTGATCGTTTCCTTTGAATATCCCATATTTCCTGACAAGGCATTCACCAGCGTCTTTCTGCGCTGCTGGAAGCCGCACTTCACCATGCGGAAGAAGTGGGCAGAATCCTTGATTTTTTCATGCCACTGGCTGCCCACACGAATCTGGATCACCGCCGAATCCACATTGGGCGCCGGCATAAAGCTGCCGCGTGATACTGAAAAAAGCTTCTCTACCGTACCATAATAATTCACTGCAACCGTAATGGCACCAGCTGCACGGCTTCCCACCTGGGCAAAAAGCTTATCGGCAACCTCCTTCTGTACCATAACCGTAATGGTATCGATAGGTGCCCTGCTCTCCAGCAGATACATGAGAATGGGAGCGGTGATGTAATAAGGCAGGTTTGCACATACGGCAACCTTCAGCCCCTCAAATTCCTCTGCAATGAGTTTTTGCAGATCACATTCCAGAATATCGCTGTGAATGATATGCAGATTGTCATATTCTCCCACAGTCTCCTCCAGGATGGGAAGCAGTCTTGCATCCACTTCTACAGCTGTTACTTTATCTGCACGCTTGGCAAGCTCTGCTGTCAGCACACCGATACCTGTACCGATTTCCAGTACGCCGTAGCCGGGTGCGGCATTGCCCATCTCTGCAATTCTCGGGCAGACAGACGGGTTAATGAGAAAGTTCTGTCCCAGCTTCTTGGAAAAGCGGAAGCCGTGCTTTTCCATAACGGAACGCACAACCTGTATATTCGTTAAATTCTCCATATGATCTCTCCTCACTGTCCGCAGTCGGCAGCAACCGCATCATTCAGGCAGGTGGAATAAATCCAGCATTCCTTGACTCGTTTTCCGGTCATCTGCTCCAGTGCAAGACGATATATATATAGCTGCATGCGATAACGCTCAGTAAGAACCTGAGGCTCTGTAACCGCATCTGTTTTATAGTCAACCAGCACATAGCCATCCCCATCCCAGAAGGCAAGGTCGATGATGCCCTTCATCATACTCCGGGAATAACGATACTGCAAAAGTGCCTGCAGATCCGACTCAGAAAGTGTTTCCGGAATCTGCAGATCACTGAGCCGCACCAGGAATTTGCGTTCCCGAAGAAGCTGCGGCGCACTGCGCATCCGCAGATACAAAGGATGTCTGAAAAACGGTTCGATCTCCTCTGCACGGATGGTATGCATCTGCTCTTCTGTCAGATATCCCATCTGATGAAGATACCGCACCTCCGCAGGGGCATCCTTTTCCGCAGATGAAAAACGACAATACTGGAAGAATGCATGCACAGCTGTACCATGCTCTGCTCCAGTGAGCCTTCTCTTTTCACTGCGGATGCACCGGGGACGCTTCATGGTCAGACTGCCGGACTGGTCCGACTTAGAAACAGCAGATACACTCAGAAGGGAGACCTGTCCCAGTTCCTCCGACTGATAATGATGCTGCATCATTCTGTCCATGGCTTCTATGACCTCCTGCCGCGGCTGAGGCATAGGTGCTGCTGCCTGAGGCTCCAGCGCAGCGGACTCATATACATTTGTATAATGCAGATGCAGCTCCGGGAAGCGTTTTTCTTCTCCGCCAATGCCCTCAGCCTCCGGTACAAGCTGCTGAAATGCTTCATCTCCCTGCATCATAAGGCTCATCCAGATCCAGTCTGCCATGGAGTTTGCACCCGATACGGCATAGGCTGGAATTTCTCCGGAATCACGCAGAAGTTCTGCATACTGGGTGAGTTTGTTCTTAGCCGCCTCACCATACCGCATGGGCAGAAACAGCTTCTGCTTCGCTCTGGTCAGGGCAACATACAAAAGACGCATTTCCTCGCTGCATGTCTGTTTTCGCTTTTCCTGCAATATGGTCTGATAGGGCAGAGACTGATACTTTTCCAGCGTTTCCGGATTCTGCAAACGGAAGCCCGTCATACCGCTGTCCGTACAGTGCATCTTCTTCTGGTTGTCAAGCTTTGAAAACTCCGTTTCTGTCCGGCACACAAACACAAACGGATATTCCAGTCCCTTTGAACCGTGCATGGTTTTCACAGCTACAACAGAATCCGAACCGCCGGAAGAACTCGCCTGCTGAAGGTCCCTTCCCTTTTCCAGCATACTGTCAATATACCGCAAAAATCCTGTGATACCGCCGTAACTGCTTCCTGCCATATTCTCTTCATACTGTCTTGCATACTGCAAAAGCAGATGCAGATTGGCACGCTTCTTCTCGCCGTCCTGATAAAGCTGCATGACAGACAGAAAATCTGTTGTCTCATAAATACGGCGCAGGAGCATTTCCAGGGTATACAAAGCACTGTCATACCGAAGCTGCTGCAATACTGCATGAAGACTGCGGCACTTTTCCAGGAGTGCCACCTCACAAGGCAGCTGCTCCGGCGATCGCTCTGCCTCATCCAGCAGCCAGCACATTGCACCGTACAGATTCTGGGATCTATCGGCAAGGCGAATGCTTGCCAGATCATCCGCAGTAAAAGAAAACATCGGTGACAGCATAACTGCTGCCAGAGGCGTTTCCAGAAGGGGATTGTCAAGCACCCGAAGAAGATTCAGCAGAAGACTGATCTCCTTGGATTTCAGGTAGCCGGTTTCCTCCGTCCCCTTCGCCGGGATCTGCAGCTGCTCCAATGCACGAACATATTCCTTTGCCGGCGATTTATTCCGCAGAAGCACACAGAAATCCTCCGGTGTACAGGGGCGTGTAGTACCGTCCCGCTGCATGACGGGATATTTTTCATCCAGCATCTTACGGATAGTTTCTGCTGTATAGACAAGCGCCGCATCTGCCGGCTCCTCGTTTTCATCCTTTTCCGGAAGAATGGCGATCTCCACTGCCTGCTCCTCCTCAGGAAGCTTCTGATAATCAAGTGCACCCGGATACAGCCACTCATTTTCATCATAGACAACATCACCGCACTGCTCTGACATGAGCCGCGCAAACAGAAGATTTACAAAGGCGATCACCTGACCGCTGCTCCGGAAGTTCCGGTTGAGATGGATCAGCTGCAAGGGGGCAGTCTCCTCCGCAGAATATGGCTTGGCAGCTGATGCTGCCGCAGAAAAATTCCGGGGATTTGCCATACGGAACTGATAGATACACTGCTTGACATCGCCGACCAGAAAAACATTATCGCCGTACCGCAGCGCACCCGTTTCAGGGTCCGTACAATTCCGGGAAAGAAGCTTGAATATATAGTCCTGCTTATTATTGGAGTCCTGATACTCATCAATCATAATCAGCTGGTAATATTCCGACATTTCCTTTGCAAGAGCAGACTGGCGGACTGTACCGTCTTCGTCTACCTCACTGAGCAGCTGTAAGGTCAGACGCTCACCATCATCAAAACTCAGACCGTTGCGCTCTGCCTTCATGCGCCAGAGAACATCCGACAAATCCTGTTCCATCTCTGCCAGAAGCGGCAGAAGCTTCCGATGCTGCGCCATGTCATCCTCAAAGTAGGGCAGCATGCTGCTGATATCATTCAGAAGTTCCTTCAGACGCTCTGCATACTGACCGCGCAGATCCCTGACTGCATCAAAGCGCGGTATACTGGTCACATCCTTTTTGCGGATGCTGGGATAACGTGCGCCGTCATGCATCTGTTTCACCTGCTCTGCATAGAGACAAATCTGCTGTCCATCGGGGCTTTCCTCATGAAGCAGCTTATAGAGCATGGCAATGCTGTCTGAATCTGTCATGACCCAGTCCAGTACATTATTCCTGGTTGCATACAGATCTGCTGCCAGATACACGGCACGGTCGCAGAGTTTCCGTATGGCTGCAATTTCGGAGCGATACCGTTCTATCATCCTGCAGTAATAGAGATTCTCTCTCATAGGCTTTGCATATTCCGCAAGTGCTTTTCGGAGCCAGACCTCACGAAACGGAATGGAGCCGAAAAAAGTATGCAGATCAAGAAGCACACCTTCCAGAGGTGCATCTGTTTTTCCGCAGAAGGCATCCCACAGAATGCGCATGTCATCCTTCCGGGTTTTGTGCCACTGTCCGATGACCGCATCCGCTGCCTTTGCACGGAGCAGTTCCTGCTCTGCATCATCCAGCACACGGAATCCGGAGGTGATCTCACCGTCTCCGATATGCTCACGGATAAAATCAAAGCAGAAGGCGTTGATGGTGGATATCCTTGCACCCGACAAAAGCATCTGCTGACGGCGCAGCCATGTGTCCTCCGGAGCAGCAGAGATCGCCCGTTCCAGCGATGCAGACAGACGCTGCTTCATTTCAGAGGCAGCATCCTTTGTAAAAGTCACCACGATCATCCGTTCGATCGGAACCGGATGCTCCCGGTCTGAAATGATCTGTGTCAGACGTTCAACCAGGACCGAGGTCTTACCGCTGCCGGCTGCAGCGGATACGATCAATCCGCTGCCCCGTGCCTCAATCGCTGTTTTTTGCTGCGTGGTCCATGCCATGAGATTTCTCCTCCTTTCCATCCAGTGTATCAAGAAGCTGCTGCTTCAGTTCCTCCGATTTTGTATGGATATTGCGGCATTTGTGCTGGTCACCATTGCCGCAGACATCTTTATAGGTACAAAATACGCAGGCATCCCGCTCGCCCAGCACAAGAGGACTGACAGAAACATCACCGCTGTAAATTCCCTCTGCAGTCTCCAGTATCTTATCAGTAACGTAATGCCGCAGCTGATTCATCTGGGATTCCCTGAGGAAGCTGCCCAGCTGCTTGCTGAATGCGGTTCCGTTCTTCAGCAGCTTGGCACTGATATATTTTCCGGCAAGTTCATGGTCCATATGACGAAGCAGATCCACATCCTCCAGAAGCAGACCATTCATCCGGTACTGCTGACTCAGGATCTCCTCCTGTGCCATACCGCTGCCACGTTCTGCGCTGCACTGCGGCATACCAGCCGGAAGATACAGCACACCAGCCGGTTTTGCATGAGAAAGCTTTGTCCCCGGCTCCGTTATTGCAAACAGATACATCAGCATCTGCATATCCAGTCCGTAGAGAAGATTTCCAAGGGCAAATTTCTTACCGCCGCTTTTATAGTCTACAACACGCACCCATTCCGTGTCGCCGTCATGGAACAGATCCACACGGTCTGCAATGCCCATGATCCGCACCGGATGTCCCGATGCTGTGATAAGCTTCGGAGATGGAAAGTCCGGATTCTGATCGGAAACCTCCAGTTCCATATAATGCGGATAGAAATCCGACTGCCGCAGTTCCTCCTGCATATGGGTAGCCAGTGCAGTCATACCCTCTGTCACACGGGAAAGCGCTGCCACATCCCGGATATTCTTGCTGAAATCGCCGCCCAGATTCTCCTCCCAATACCGTTCGGAAAGCAGACGCAGCTGCTCGGCAAGCTGGGGCTCTGTCATCTTCAGAAACTGCTCTCTCGGTGTGTTCTGCAAAAGCTGTTCCAGACAAGCGTGAATCAGACTGCCGCTCTCCGCTGCACGAAGGCTCACTTTTCTGCGCTCGTAAAGCTTCAGGGCATACTGACAGAAAAAGTGAAAAGGACACATCTGGAAGGTCTCCAGACGGGATGCCGTAAGCGTAAGGCGATTTCCGACCAGCTGCTTCATAAGCTGAGGCTGCACGGTGAAATCCGTATCATCATGCACCTGCCGCAGATAGTCAATCCGCCGTGCATAGTAGTCATCTTTACAGAGCAGCATCTGAATGGCGGCTATGTCCTCATTTCTCCGGGAGAAATCCTGCACATAGTGATAATATGCCGCCTGCCTGGTGACTGCATAGTAAGACGCAGTCAGCTGCTTCTGCGTCACCAGCATATCCCTGCTGTTTTCAAACAAAGACAGGGCGAGATCCAGTACACTGCTTCGGCTGCATTTTTTGTCTCCGGAATCCGTCAGGGGATAGCAAAGATACAGCGCTTCTGAAGCACTGGACAAAATCTTATACACGGCAAGACGCTCATCCGCTGCACTCAGTTCCGGCGGCTGACCAATGCTGATCCCGCACTGCTCCAGCTGTAACCGGTCACGCTCCGAAAACAAAGCGTCCCCCGATATCTGACCAGGGAAAATCCCCTCGCATGCGCCCAGTACAAAGGTGATCTTCGGCTCACTGAGACGGGAGGTTCCGGCTGGTCCGATGAAAACAGCATCCAGTGTCCGGGGCGGTACAGCATGCGAAACTGTATGCAGCAGGTTTTGCAGCACACTGAAATATTGGGCTGACTTCATCGCCTGCGTTTCATACAGAAATGCCAGCACATCCAGGATGTCCATAAGGCTTTCCCAGACACGCTTGAAGTCCTGCGTCATCTGCATCTGCTGTGCAGCATCCGGATGGCAAAGCAGCGTTTCTGCACGTCTGCCGATCTCCTGTGCTTCCAGAAATGCATAAACAGCACGGCTGTAATCTGCACCGGTTTCACAGCCTCTGCACACGGCGCGCAGTCCCTGCATGGGCGCAAGAAGCTTTTGCCGGATGGCTTCAATTTGCGCTGTATCCTCGCCGCAGGTAAAGGGACTGTTCCATGTATCCCCCTCAATGCTCCAGATATAGCAGTAATTTTCCAGCTGGGAAAGTTCCATCAGATCACAATCTGTATATCCCGATTTACCGCACCGCAGCAAAAGCTCTGTATCGGGATTTTTCTTAGAAAGCAGACCAAACAGAGCAGTAAGATATACCATAAATGGCGTATGCAGAATGGGCTTTGCCAGATCCAGGTGGAACGGCAGTTCATACCGGTTCATAGCATGCTCCAGCACACCCGCATACTCCGGAAGCTGATTGGTCACGACTGCAATATCGCAGCAGCGCAGGGTATCATCCTGAGCAAGCAGACGCTTGATGGTGGCGCAGACATACTCCGCTTCATCGACCGGTGCTCTTGCCTCAAAGATATGAATATGCGCAGACTGCTCGCCTGCTGTCATTTTCATGGGACGGAACACGGATGCACTCAGCTGCTGCAGATCCTTATGCCGCATACGATGCTGTTCCGTACAGTGGATAAACTCCACAGGAATATGATAGGCAGATGCAATACTGCGGATTTTCCGGCATGCTGCTCCTACCGATGCAAACAGAGAAAGCTCCGTTTCCTGATCCGATTCCATACGCATGGCGAAATACACCTCATCTGCCAGCGCACAGATCACGGTCAGCATCTCATACTGGTCAGGGGTGAAGCTTTCAAATTCATCCACGCAGACGATCCTGCCTGCAAAAAAATCATTGCCATTTGCGATTGCAGCTGCCTCTGTAATATCCGTCAGCATATCCTTGAGATGATGCTTTCCCAGCAAGATCTCATACTGCCGGTAAATCAGCGCAATATCCAATGCTTTATCCAGAAGACGTCCCGTCAGACTGCTGCACTGTTCATACAGCTGCTCGGATGTGATACCGCTTCTGCGCAGTACAGCAAGAATCGATGCAGCATGCGCTGCAAAATCAGTTCTGTGACATTGCTTCTGAAAAAAACGAAGTTCCTTTTCCGCCAGCTGTACCGCCTGGCCCACAAGACCCGTCTGGGTCAGGTCATCCATGTAGGTACCCGGCTGCCCTCCGCCAAAGCGTTGGAATATGCTTCGTGCCAGTGAAGTAAAGCTGTGTGTTTCCAGGGCATTGAACGATGCTGCGCCCAGCAAGCCATATAGCTTCCGGTCAAATTCATAGGAAAACTGCTCCGGTACGATTGCAAGAACATCACGTCCTTCTGCAACATATTCCTGCATTGTCTTCATGAGACGATGCGATTTGCCGCAGCCTGCACCTCCGATGAGAAAATGTATCACTGCAAACCCTCCATAAAACAAAAAACGAGCTGTTGCCAGCTCGACTGTCCTACGATCCTCACTTTAACTTTTTTTGCGATCGATCGTATATCACGCCTACGGCGCCGTCTCCTTTGTCAGCTTCCCTGACATTCTCCCGTATACAGAATGGCAGGAAGCCTGTATTTACATCCAAACAGGAAAGAGGCTGCTGAAAACGCAAACGTTACAACAGCCCCATTTCTCTCATAGTTCTCAGACATTCGGTTCCACGTTGATCTCACGGTGGGGTACCGGCGTGGAAAATACGATCTGCGTCGAAGTATTGCCAAACCGCTGGATCTTTCCGATAAACGCATCCAGTTCCTGTGTGGACGGGAATGAAACCTTGATCAGCATCGAATAGATTCCAGTCACACAATTACACTCCAGTACATTCGGACAGCTGCTGATAAACGGATAGAATTCCGACTTCCGGTCAGCTGCCAGTTCCAGATTGATGAATGCAGTAATATGATAGCCCAGCTTCTGACGGTCAATCACGGTATTGTATCCGAGAATGATACCCTGCTTCTCCAGCTTATCAATTCTGGAAGAGACTGCCGGTGCAGAAAGGAACACTTTGGAAGCCAGCACCTTCAGCGGTGTTCTTGCGTTTTCCTGTAATAACGTGATTAACATTGCATCGATTTTATCCATAGATTCATCCCTTCCTCTGCGCTCTGCTGTGAAAAATAAATCAAGCGCCTTGATTTCCCAAGGTGAGCGCCGGCCTTCTCTTATTTTTATGAAGTTTTCATCCTTGTTCAGTATAACAGATTTTTATGACTGTAAATTTGAAAAAGTATAAACTTTCTGATTTATCCCTTGCGGGAATTCTTTTTCCGGTTTTCGATCTTGCTTCTTGTTTTCTGCACCTCATGCAGATTTTCAGAAAAATAAGCTTCTGCATCGCTGAGCAGACGATTTACATAATCCTCAGCCGCTGCCTTGATTTCATTGGAGCCTCTCTGCGCGCGCATCAGCATATCTGCACCTCTCTGACGTGCCTCCTTCTGTACAGCCTCCTCCGAGCAAAGCTGCTTTGCCCGCAGTTCTGCATCCTGTACGATCTGTTCCGCCTTCGCTCTGGCATCGTTCAGAATTCTCTCACAATCAAAATCAATCAGCTTTGCGCGCTTGATTTCAGCAGGAATATTCAGACGAATGTCATTGATCAATTCACGCAGACGATCGGCATCTACAATTACTTTATGAGACGCAAAGGGAATGGTATGCGCACGATCGATCGTGTCATCCATATCCTCCAGAATTTCCTCAATGTTCATTTTACTTCTCCTTTACCAGACGTTTTTGAATGTCCTCCAGTATCTCTGCCGGTACAAAATGACTGATATCGCCCCCGAAATTGGCAATCTGCTTTACCACACTGGAACTGAGATACATATTCTCTGCTGCCGTCGTCAGAAATACAGTTTCCGCTCCGTCATACAGCTTTTTATTGGCAAGTGCCATCTGAAATTCATACTCAAAGTCACTGACTGCCCGCAGCCCCTTTACGATCGCAATGGCACCCTCACGTTTTACATAATCCGCAAGGAGGCCATCATAACTCTCCACACGGATATTGGGCAGGTCCCTTGTCACAGACCGCACCATATTCTTACGCTCCTCCAGAGAAAAGCTGTAATTTGTCTTCATCATATTGACTGAAACCAGCACGATCACCTCGTCAAAAAGACTGGATGCCCTGGTGATAATATCAAGATGTCCCAGTGTTACCGGGTCAAAGCTGCCCGGGCAGACTGCAATTCTACTCATCCTGCACATCTTCTTCCTGATTGATATATACGGTTACATGAATTTTACCGTACCGATACTTTTTCTTGATCCGGAGTGTTCCCACCTGCTCCGGCAGAGAAAGTTCCGTTTCGTGTTCACAGATCACCTTTCCGCCTGCAACCACACGGTCACTCAGCAGCGGAAGAACCTCTTCGATCAGACCCTTACCATAGGGAGGGTCCAGTATTACAATGTGATAGCGATTCCGGTCCGTTTTCAGAAAATCACGGCCATCCGCCTGATAGCACATTGCCTGCTCCTGCATCTGAACGGCTGCAAGATTGGAACGTGTCACCTGAAGGGATTTTGCGGACATATCCACAAAGACAGCCTTCTGCGCACCACGGCTGAGTGCCTCAATTCCCATCTGACCGCTTCCTGCAAACAAATCCAGAACGGCTGCATCATACAAATCAAACTGTATAGAGGAGAAAATTGCCTCCTTTACCTTGTCAGTTGTCGGACGGACATCCATTCCCTCCAGTGTCTGAAGCTTTCTGCCCTTTGCACTGCCTGCAATGACTCTCATTGCTGCTCACACCCTTACTCTTAGAATATTACATTCCTTTCTATTATACAGGAATTTTGTCGATTTGTCCAGCGTTTACACAAAAAAACGCACTGTTCGGCATTTTGCACAAGAAACAATGCGTTTTTGGAATCCCTGTTAAAGATTCTGAATAACCTCATAAAGCTCTGCACCAACGCTTTCGCTGACACCTGCAATTCTGGCAAGTTCTTCCGCCGATGCATGCTTCATGTTTTCCTTCGTCTTATAATGCAGAAGCAGCTTCTGCGCCTTTTTCACACCAATCCCCCGGACCGCTGTCAATTCCAGCTGATAAGATTCCTTCTTATGGCGCGAACGCATATAGGAAATGGCGAACCGATGCACCTCATCCTGAATCTGCGTCAGCAGATGGAACGCCGCCTGATGCTGGGAAACTGCAATTTCTCCGCCGTCCGCTGCAATGGCACGGGTACGGTGCTTGTTATCCTTGACCATACCAAAAACAGGAATGCTGAGATTCAGTTCCTCCAATACGGGCTGAACCGCATGGACATGCCCCATTCCGCCGTCCAATAAGATCAGATCCGGTTTCCGGTTAAAGCCCTCATCGCCATCCTGCTGCACAAAATGAAGGAGTCTCCGGCGGAGTGTTTCCTGCATACAAGCGTAGTCATCAGGCATGACCCGTTCAGGAAAAGAGAACCGCTTATATGCCTTTTTGAGCGGTCTGCCGTTTTCAAAGACGATCATACCGGCTACAATAGACGATGCAGACAAGTTGGAGATATCATATGCCTCAATATAAAGCGGTGCACCTTTCAGCCCCAGAAGCGTTCCCAGGGTCTGAAGCGCCTGAACCTCCTTGGCGGTACGTCCTGCACGGAGCGCAAGTTCCTCGGCAGCATTATTTTTTGACAGCTGCACAAACCGTACCAGCGTTCCTCTCTGGGGCGTATGGAGATAGATCCGCACACCTGCCAGTGTAGTAAGCCATTGCTCTATCATTTCAGCATTGGGCAATGGCACATCCACATAAATATGCTTCGGGATATCGCTCCGCCCGTGATAGAACTGTCCGATAAAGGATTCCAGCAGTGCTGCACCATCGTATTCCTCCTCATGGAAGAAAAAGGTCTGTTTGTCAAAAAGTCTTCTGCTGCGATACAGAAGAACCGATACACACTGACTGCCGTTATTATCGGCAGTTGCGAGAACATCGGCTTCCTCCACATCGGCATCAAACATTTTCTGCGTTTCACCCGCCTTGCGGATAGCAGCAATGCGGTCACGGAGCATAGCAGCACGTTCAAAGTCGAGATTTTCCGCTGCACGTTCCATCTCCTGCTCCATGCGCTGTACAGATTCTGCACTGCCCGAACGGATATACGATACCGCCTGCTGAATCGTTTCCCCATATTCCTTCTGGCTGATACGCCCTCTGCAAAGTCCACAGCAAAGCTGGATATGGTAGTTGAGACAGGGTCTTCCCTTACGGAAATCCTGAGGAAACCGCTTACTGCAGGTAGGGATCCGGAATACACGGTTTACCTCCTGTACAGTTTCCCTTGTCACAAAGCCGCTCATATAGGGACCCAGATACATTCCCGGCTTTTCCTTGTTCTTTTCTGCGGTGATCCTGGGATATGCATCATCCGATATACGAATGTAGCTGTAGCCCTTGTCGTCCTTCAGAAGAATGTTATATTTGGGCTGGTGCTGCTTGATCAGACTGCATTCCAGAACCAGGGCTTCGTATTCAGAATCCGTTACGATGAAATTATAGTCATGCACATGGGAAACCATACTCGCCACTTTAGGCGTATGATCGGCGCCCTCACGGAAATAGCTGGTAACACGATTGCGCAGATTCTTTGCCTTTCCGATATAGATGATCTCTCCGGACTGATTTTTCATCAAATAAACACCCGGAGATGTTGTCAGTTTCGCTGTCTTCTCTCGCAAGTAAGGTAAACGAACGTTCATAAGCACCTCCGGGTGTCAATATTATATGTTTAATTCGGGATCAGGATTCCAGCGCCTTCAGTGCGCGCTGACCGATGTCCTTTCTGTAGTGTACATCCTTCCAGCTGATGGATGCAACGCCTTCATAGGCGATCTTCAGTGCCTCCGGCAGCGTCTCTGCGGTTGCAGTTACACCCAGTACACGTCCGCCGGCATTGACCATTTCACCAGCTTCATTCACCTTTGTGCCTGCGTGATATACAAAGCAGTTCTCTGTCTGACCCATGTCATCAAGACCGGAAATCACCAGACCGCTTTCATACTTCTTCGGATAGCCGCCGCTTGCCATAACTACGCAAGCTGCACTGCCCTTTTTCCAGCAAACATCCAGTTCACCCAGACGTTCTTCCTCGATCGCCTCAATGATATCCACAAAATCGGTATCCAGCAGCGGAAGCACGACCTGTGTCTCCGGGTCACCGAACCGGCAGTTATACTCAATTACCTTAGGACCATTCGGTGTCAGCATCAGACCAAAGTAGAGACAGCCCTTGAAGGTTCTGCCTTCTGCCTCCATTGCACGGATCGTCGGCAGGAAAATCGTCTCCATGCATTCCGCTGCAATGACATCTGTATAGTACGGATTCGGAGCAACAGTACCCATACCGCCTGTGTTCAGACCTTCATCGTTATCCAGCGCACGCTTGTGGTCCATGGAAGATACCATGGGCTTTACGGTTTTGCCGTCTGTGAAGCAGAGGACAGAAACCTCAGGACCTGTCAGGAATTCCTCTACAACAACCTGAGAACCGCTCTCACCGAAAATCTTATCCTCCATGATTTCGGATACAGCCGCCTTTGCTTCCTCATAATTCTGTGCAATGACAACGCCCTTACCGAGTGCCAGACCGTCTGCCTTGATCACTGTCGGATAGGTATTTTCCTGCTCAATATAGCTGAGAACCTTTGCCGGCTCTTCAAATACCGCATACTTTGCAGTGGGAATATTGTACTTCTGCATCAGATTCTTGGAGAACACCTTGCTGCCCTCAATAATAGCAGCTGCCTTCTCCGGACCAAAGGTGCGGAAGCCTGCTGCCTGCATGACATCTACCATGCCGGCTACCAGCGGATCATCCGGTGCTACGAAAACCAGATCCACTGCCAGTTCCTTGGCAAGTGCCAGCATACCGTCAATGTCAGTTGCCTTTACCGGATAGCACTCAGCGTACTTGGAAATACCGCCATTGCCCGGTGCGCAGTACAGAGCATCCACCTTGCTGCTTTCTGCCAGCTTCATAATAATTGCATGTTCACGGCCGCCGCCGCCTACAACTAAAATTTTCATGCAGCGTCCTCCCATTAGTGATGGAACAGACGGATGCCTGTGAATGCCATAGCCATGTTGTACTTGTTGCAGGTCATGATAACATGATCGTCACGAATCGAGCCGCCCGGCTCTGCAATGTACTTCACGCCGCTCTTGTATGCACGCTCGATGTTATCGCCGAACGGGAAGAATGCGTCAGAACCGAGACATACGTCAGTATTCTGTGCAAGCCATGCCTTCTGCTCTTCCTTCGTGAATACCTCCGGCTTTACCTTGAAGATATTCTCCCATGCGCCGTCTGCCAGAACGTCCATATATTCATCGGAAATATATACATCGATCGCATTGTCTCTGTCAGGTCTGCGGATGTCGTCACGGAACTGGAGGTTCATCACCTTCTCGTGCTGACGCAGCCACCAGATATCCGCCTTGTTGCCTGCAAGTCTTGTGCAGTGGATTCTGGACTGCTGGCCTGCACCGATACCGATCGCCTGACCATCCTTGACATAGCATACGGAGTTGGACTGTGTATACTTCAGAGTGATCAGTGCGATCAGCAGATCACGCTTCTTGTCGTCCGGAATGTCCTTGTTGTCTGTTACCAGATTGGAGAGCATGTCATTATCGATCTTCAGTTCGTTTCTGCCCTGCTCAAAGGTCACGCCGAACACCTGCTTACGCTCGATCTCAGCCGGAACGTAGTTTTCATCGATCTGGATGATATTATAAGTACCCTTGCGCTTGGACTTCAGGATCTCCAGTGCCTCCGGCTCATAGCCGGGAGCGATCACACCATCGGAAACCTCTCTCTGGATCATCTTTGCAGTAGGAACATCGCAGACATCAGACAGTGCAATAAAGTCACCATAGGAAGACATTCTGTCTGCACCTCGTGCTCTTGCATAAGCACATGCCAGCGGAGACAGTTCACCCAGATCATCTACAAAATAAATCTGCTTGAGAGTATCGGACAGCGGTGCACCAACAGCTGCACCTGCCGGGGATACGTGCTTAAAGGAGGTTGCAGCACACATACCGGTGGCAATCTTCAGTTCACGTACCAGCTGCCAGCCGTTGAAGGCATCCAGCAGATTGATATAGCCCGGCTTACCATTCAGAACGGTAATCGGAAGGTCGGTGCCATCCTCCATGTATACTCTGGACGGCTTCTGGTTGGGGTTGCAGCCATATTTCAGCAGCATTTCATTTGCCATTGTACTTTCCTCCTGATCAGCAGTTCTTGTTGATAATTCTTGTATCAGCCTCACCTGTTTCGAGATCGATATAACGAACGAACAGGGAAACCTTGTTTTCTTCGTTCAGATTCTCCCACAGCATTGCGATGAAAGCATCGATATCACCGGAAATCCTGATCTTCTCCGGCTCGCCCTCAAAGCTGGGCAGCGGATTACCGTCACCCTGATAGGTATGGATGAAGTGACCGATACCATCCAGCGGGCAGTCATAGGAGAAGGTGAAGCGGTGGCATGCAGCCGGATTGCCTTCTGCACTCTTCAGGATAGACATCGAATAGCTGAAGCCGTCCTCCAGTTCAATAATACCGGAAATGCGAGGTGTGAAATTCGGCTCATCCGGCTCAAATTTACGGATGCGCAGAGACTGCTCAAAGGTCTTGCCAGCTGCCATCTGCTCGTAAACAGTATCAGTCTGATCACCGTTTGTAACGATCGTTGTCTTACCGAGAACTCTTACCGGAGCATAAATGATCAGGCTGGGGTCAACCAGCTTTGCCGGATCGTGAGCCTGTGTGCGGATACCTGCACCATCTTCAACAAAGACACGGTTTCTGCTGTTTTCGCTGCGTCCCATAATAAAGTAAGCAGCTACCGCATACTTGCCGCACTCAGACTTACCCAGAACAATACCTCTTCCCGGGTAAGAATTATTCTTCAGTTCATTGCAAATACATTTCATTTCCATGGGGATTACCTCCATCAATCGAGAATATATGCCTTGCCGTCTGCGACCTCAATTCTATCATCGCAGAACAGCTGTACTACCTTCGGCAGAATTTTCCATTCAGCCTGCTCCATAATACGCTTTTGCAGAATTTCCGGCGTATCGGTACGTTCAACAGCCACTGGCTGCTGCATGATGATCGGACCGCCGTCTGCAATTTCATTGACAAAGTGTACGGTTGCACCCGATACCTTCACACCGCGTTCCAGTGCATATTCATGGACACGCAGACCATAAAAGCCCTCACCGCAGAATGCAGGAATCAGGGATGGATGTACATTGACAATACGGTTTTCATAGCAGCGGATGATCTTCTCATCCAGAATCGTCATAAAGCCTGCAAGCACGATCAGATCCGCCTGTTCCTCCTGCAAAGCAGACAAGAGCGCATCTGTATAAGCCGCAGCGGAATCATAGCTTTTTCTTGCAAGCACCCGGGATGCGATCCCTGCCTTTGATGCACGTTCCAGCGCATATGCGCCTTCCTTGGAGGAAATTACACAGGTAATTTCGCCATTGGGGATCTCGCCCCGATGCTGCGCATCAATCAGTGCCTGCAGATTCGTACCGCCTCCGGATACCAATACAACAATTTTTTTCATAAGCGCACCTGCTTCTTACTTCAGGATAACGCCTTCGGTAGATTCTACCAGTTCGCCCAGAATGTAAGCCTCTTCACCGCTTGCATTCAGAATGCGTACTGCCTTGTCTGCTTCCTCTGCCGGTACGCTGACGATCATACCAACACCCATATTGAAGGTATTGAACATATCACGCTCCGGAATATTGCCGGTCTTTGCGATCAGATCGAAAATCGGCAGAACCTGTACATCAGACTTGTTGATTCTTGCTGCCAGATTCTTCGGGAGAGATCTCGGAATGTTCTCATAGAAGCCGCCGCCTGTGATGTGTGCGATCGACTTCACATGCACTTCCTGAAGCAGAGACAGGATCGGCTTTACATAGATCTTAGTGGGAGTCAGCAGGCATTCGCCCAGAGTCGCACCCAGGTCGGGAGAATATCTTGCCAGATTCTGATCGTTGATGGTGAACACCTTACGAACCAGAGAGAAGCCGTTGGAGTGAACGCCGCTGGACTTCAGGGCGATCAGAACATCGCCTGACTTCTGGCTGTCCGGATTCAGAACCTTGCTCTTGTCAACAACGCCTACAGCAAAGCCGGCAACGTCATACTCATCCTCCGGATAAAAGCCCGGCATCTCCGCAGTCTCACCGCCGATGAGCGCACAGCCAGTCTGAACGCAGCCCTCTGCAACACCGGAAACGATTGATGCAACCTTCTCCGGGACATTCTTGCCGAGTGCAATGTAGTCCAGGAAGAACTGAGGCTTCGCACCGCAGCAGATAATATCGTTTACGCACATTGCCACACAGTCGATGCCGATGGTATTGTGCTTGTCCATAAGAAATGCGATCTTCAGCTTGGTGCCAACGCCGTCTGTACCGGAAACCAGAACCGGCTTTTCAATA
>JAFURN010000014.1 GCA_017480865.1 Ruminococcus sp.
CCGGAAGAGAAGCATACCCTTCAAAATAAGGGATCAGTTCCTTATAGCCAATGGCATTGGATGCAGTTTTCATGTCGCCTTGCTTCCAGACGGCATATGCCTCCTCGACAAGACCCTGCCCGACCATGCGTTCCACACGCAGATTGATCCGGTCATACAGAACATCGCGGTCTGCATAATCCAGTCCGATCATACAGGAACGATAGGGTGTGGGGACACTGCGGCTTTCCGCCTTCATCCGGCTGAATTTCTCACCGGTTTCCAGACAGACCTCCAGAGCACGGATGACCCGCACCAGATTATTCGGATGAATTTCTGCGGCAGCCTCCCAGTCCAGTTCCGCAAGCCGCTGATGCAGTGCTTCTGCACCATGCTCCTGAGCAAAAGCAGTCAGTTCAGCACGAAGCTGCGGATTCTGCCGCGTCTCGGCAAAACGGACGTTTTCAAGAAGCGATGAGACATAAAGCCCCGTTCCTCCTACAACAATGGGAAGCTTTCCCCTTGCATGGATATCTGAAATGATTTTTCCGGCAAGGCTTACATACTCTGCAACGCTGAAAGAAACATCACGCTCCAGAAAATCCATGAGATGATGGGGTATGCCCTGCATTTCCGCTTCTGTCGGTTTTGCCGTTGCAATCGACATTCCTTTATAGATCTGCATGGAATCTGCTGATACGATCTCTCCTCCATACATCTGTGCAAGGGCGACACCCAGCGCAGTCTTGCCGGATGCGGTCGGTCCCACAACAGCAAGTACAGGATTTTTTTCCGGTTCCGTCATGCTTACACCCTCCTGAATTGCTTTTCCAGTTCATGCTTTGTCACAACAAACATGACCGGACGTCCATGGGGACAGTGGCGGATTCGTTCATCATTGTATACTTCCTCTGCAAGCTTTTGCAGCTCGGAAAGGTCGTTCTTATCATTTGCCTTGATGGCTGCTTTGCAGGCAATGGTATGAAGTGTATCGTCCAGATACTCAAGCTGGGGATTTGTTTTTCCCAGCACAAGATTCTGTGCGATCTCTGTGACGATCTCATCGAGATTCAGTTCCAGAGCAAAGGTCGGAACACCAGTTGTCCGTACATAAGGCAGTTCCGAAAAATCAAAGGAAAAGCCCATTTTCAGAAGAAGCTCTGTGTGATTCTGCAGCGCATCGATCTCATCGGAGGCAAGGAGCGTCCGGGCCGGCGTCATAAGCATCTGCCGGTACTGCTGCGCCCTGCCTGATTTCAGCCGTTCAAAAAGCACACGTTCATGAGCCGCATGCTTATCAAAGATCAGCATCTGTCCCTCTGTTTCCGCAAGAATATAATTCCTGAAAACCTCTCCGATCACACAGATCCTCGCAGGCTCTGTTTCAGACTGCACAGGAATTACCGGCGCAGCTGTTTCCTCCTGCTGCTGCGGTACAGCCGTTGTTTTTTCTGATACCGGCACAGAAATCTCCTGCACAACCGGAACGCCCGAAACTGGCGGCTGCTGCGGAATGGAGGCAGGAATCTCATCCTGCGGCGCTTCCTCCATATGAGATGCTGTTTCCCCCCTGGGTTCCAGCGCCGATACATCTACATATACATTCTCCTGTATCCGATTTTCCGGTTTCTGCCGGGGAATTTCAGGTGTCGTAATGGAAAACAGCTTGTTTCCCTTAGGAGGATTCAGCTTTACACCTTCCATAACGGTTTCAAAAGGTGCATATTCCTCTGCGGGTGTCTGTACAGGAATATGTACCTCCGGAAGCGGCGGCTGTTCATAAACAGGCAGCTGCTCAGGAAGCGGCGCCGTCCAGTCCGTAATAGTCTTTTGCTTCGGAATCTGAAACTCATAAATCAGACCGTTCTGCATCAGTGCTGTCTTTACTGCAAAATACATACCGTCGATGACAAGCTTTTCATTGATGAACCGCACCTCAGCCTTGGCAGGATGTACATTCACATCCAGATCGGTCGGATTCATATGCAGCATCAGCACGCAGGACGGGAATTTTCCTGTCATGATCAGATTTTCATATGCATTCTGCAGCGCCACACTGCATGCCTTGGAACGGACAAATCTGCCATTGATGAAAAAATTCTGGAAGGAACGGGTCGATTTTGCATAAAGAGGCTTGCAGGTATAACCGCTGATGCGCAGATAGCCGTCATCATAATCCACCGGAATCAGATCGTGCGCAAACTCCTTACCATAGATGGCGTAAATTGCAGCATACAGATCTCCGCTTCCATCGGTGCAGAACTCCATGCGGTTGTCACGAATCATCTGAAATGCGATCTCCGGATGGGATAAGGCGATCTTCTGGACGATCTGGCTGACTGCATTTGCCTCAGTTACATCCTTCTTCATAAACCGCTGACGAACGGGGACATTATAGAAAAAATCCCGGATGATGATGGTTGTACCATCCGGACAGCCTGTCTGCTCCGGATCTCCTTCCGGAACACTTCCATTTATGGAAAACCGTGTACCGTAGGCATCCTCTCTTCGCTTAGTCAGCAGACTCACCCTTGCTACCGCTGAAATAGAAGCAAGCGCCTCCCCACGGAATCCCAGGGTATAAATATGGTCCAGATCCTCCTTGTCGGTGATCTTGCTGGTGGCATGGCGCAGAAATGCGGTGGGAACATCCTCAGGGGACATACCGCAGCCGTCATCTGTAATGCGCATATAGGTCGTGCCACCGTTTTTGATTTCTACCGTGATATGCTTTGCACCTGCGTCAATGGCATTTTCCACAACCTCTTTAATGACAGAGGCAGGCCGTTCAATGACCTCGCCGGCTGCTATCAGTTCTGATATTTCCTTACTGAGTACGGTGATCTGTGCCACTGTGACCGCCTCCTTTCTGTTTGTTATGTAATATCTCAGGATTCACGCAGAAGTCCCAGCACATCCTCCAGAAGTTCTCTGCATTCCTTGTCAGAAAGCTCAGCCGGATTGGTGCGGCGCAGCATTCCGATCGCCTGCTCACGCTGCAGATCTGCAAAGCTGATCTGTCCGCAGCTTTCCTGTTCGGTTTCCGTATGCTGTGCTGCCTGAAGTTCCATTTCTGTGAGAAGCTTCCGTGCACGGCGCACCACCTGCTCGGGAAGACCGGCAAGCTTTGCCACCTCAATGCCGTAGCTGTCATCCACGCCGCCTGTTACGATCTTTCGCAGAAAGCGGATGGAATCTCCATGCTTCTTGACGGCAATGCTGTAGTTCTTCACGCCATCCAGGGTGTTTTCCAGTTCGATCAGCTCATGATAATGGGTTGCAAACATGGTCTTGCAGCCGATTTTCTTGCTGCTGATGTATTCCGCAACTGCACGTGCAATGCTGATCCCATCAAAGGTAGATGTTCCTCTTCCTACCTCATCCAGAATAACAAGGCTGTTTTTGGTTGCATATCTGAGAATATCGGATACCTCATGCATTTCCACCATAAATGTACTCTGCCCTGAGGTAAGGTCATCCGATGCCCCCACTCGTGTGAAAATTTTATCCACCACGGAAATTTTCGCATAGTCCGCAGGAACAAAGCATCCGATCTGCGCCATCAGCGTGATCAGGGCAACCTGACGCATATAAGTGGATTTACCCGACATATTGGGACCTGTGATGAGCATCATGCGGTTATCCCTGGTATCCAGATAGGTATCGTTGGGAACAAACATCTCATCAGTAAGCATACGCTCTACGACCGGATGCCGTCCGTTTTTAATCTGAATTACACCATCCAGTGCAATTTCGGGTTTTACATACTGATTCTCAATGGAGACATTGGCAAAGGCACACAGTACATCCGTCTGTGCAACAGCATCTGCTGTCACCTGTACGCTCTTCAGCTGGGCTGCCAGGCACTCACGTACCTCCGCAAACAGTTCTTCCTCCAGACGAAGTGCTTTCTCCTTGGCACCGAGAATATCGCTCTCCATCTTTTTGAGTTCATCTGTAATGAAACGCTCGCAGTTTGCAAGAGTCTGCTTGCGAATATAGTAAGGCGGGATCAGATCGTAATAGGAACGTGTAACCTCAATATAATAGCCGAATACACGATTGAATCCGATCTTCAGATTCTTGATGCCGGTTGCTTCCTTCTCCTGCTGTTCCAGCTGCTGGAGCAGATCATTTCCGCCGTTCATGATCATACGCAGATGATCAAGCTCCTGATGGAAGCCCTCTGCGATTACGCCGCCATCCTTTACACTGATGGGCGGATTGTCAACGATCGCACGTCCTACCAGATCAGCAACGGAATCCAGTGTGGATATCTGCTGCTCCAGGCGGGCAAGAAGTTTGATATCACGGAAACCTCGCAGTTCCTCCTTTAACGCCGGAAGCTGCTGCGCAGTTGCAGCCAGTGCCTTTAAATCACGGGGAGTGGCTGTCTTATAAAGCACTCTTGTCATAAGACGCTCCAGGTCATAAACACTGTCCAGCAGCTCCCGGATCTCCATAAGATGTACACTCTTTTTCATGAGAGCACCTACAGCATCCAGACGTGCCATGATCTTCACCGGCTGCACCAGAGGCTGCTCCAGCCAGTTTTTCAGCATACGCTTGCCCATGGAGGTTTTTGCTGCATTCAGAAGCCACAAAAGCGACCCCTTCTTCTCCTTGCCCCGGAGTGTTTCGGTCAGTTCCAGATTGCGTCTTGCATTCAGGTCCAATCCCAGATAAGCATCTGCATCGCAGATCTCGATAGAAATGAACCGTCCAATGGTATTCTTCTGGGTTTCACGGATATAATCAAACATACCGCAAACGGCACACATGTCTGTACCGTCCGGTGTCAGACCCATCATCTCCGCAGAATCGACTCCCATCTGCGCACATACAAAATCCCCCTGCTCCACAGGCAGAAAACAGCTGTCCGGACGCACTGTTACAGTGCATTGCAGACGCACCTTGACAAAATTCATCACAGCCTGCATGGAAAGTGCTTCCTCGCATATCAGAAGCTCCGCAGGGGTAAAGCGTGACAGTGCGTCGATCACCTTTTCCTCCTGCATAGCGGTGATGGGCGGCATTGCCTGCATTTCACCAGTAGACAGATCAGCAAAGCAAAGACCTGCTGCACCGCTTTTGTCTGTATAAAGACATCCAATATAGTTGTTTACTCCATCCTCCAGCATGCTGCTTTCGATCAGCGTACCGGGTGTGACGATCCGGACAACGCCTCGTTCTACCAGTCCCTTGGCAGATGCCGGATCAGTCAGCTGTTCGCATATGGCAATTTTATAACCACGCTCCACAAGCCGCTTCAGATACATATCCACACTGTGATAGGGAACGCCGCACATGGGGGCACGTTCCTCCAGTCCGCAGTCCCGTCCGGTAAGCGTCAGTTCCAGTTCTCTGGATACCCGGATGGCATCATCAAAAAACATCTCATAAAAATCGCCCAGACGATAAAACAGCACACAATCCGGATGCGCTTCCTTGACCGCAACATATTGCCGCATCATAGGGGAAAGCTTTTCCTTATCGATCACCATCAATGTTTCCTCCATGATCAATGACAGCCGCCGCAGGATGCACAATTGCCGCTGCATCCATTCAAAGACGGATGACAGGTATCGGGGTCCTCACCATTGAGACACAGAGAAATGATCGCATCTACTTCCTGCATCATGGCATCCAGTTCCAGCTTTGCTGCCTGAAATTCCACCATTCCGGGATGCGCCAGAATGGTATTGTACATGCTGTCCAGTTCCGTTTCCCATGCCTTCAGCTTGTCCGCATCGGGAGATTCCTTCTGGTACTCGTGCTGATAGTTCATTCGTTTCAGCTGAAACGAATTCATCTGCTCTTGCAGCCCTTCGTCTGCATCGTTGGTTTCCTTTGCCTTTACATAGCGCACATAACGGCAATCAGCCTGAAGACTCCTGCCCAGTGCTCTTACCGCTTCTTCTACTGTCATCATTGTCTTTCTCCTCACTTAACCAGAACGCCGCTGACCGCCCAGTTGCGTGCATCTGTAATCTTCACATCTGCAAATGTACCGATCAGAGACTGATCTCCCTGAAATTCCACAATGGTATAGGCACTGCTTTTACCGAAGAGCCAGCCCTCACCCTGCTTACTCTCACCCTCTACCAGAACACGGACCGTCTGCCCGATAAAACGACGGTAATTCTCTGTCGCAACCTGTCTTTGCAAAGTCAGAAGCCGTTCCATGCGCACACGCTTCTGTGCATCCGGTGTCGCATCCTCCATTTCCGCAGCCGCAGTACCGCTGCGCTTGGAATAGATAAAGGTATAAATATTGTCGTATTTCACACGTTCTACAAGCTTTAAGGTATCTTCGAATTCCGCTTCCGTCTCATCGGGAAAGCCCACCATGATGTCACTGGACAAGGAAAAGCCCTCGCTGCGGGCACGCAGATAATCCACGATCTCCAGATATTTTTCTGCGGTATAATGACGATTCATACGTTTCAGTACCGTATCGCTGCCGCACTGCACGGGAAGATGCAGATGCTTGCCTACCTTATCACATTCCAGAATGGCATCCAGGAGCTCCGGCGTTGCATCCTTCGGATGAGACGACATAAAACGGATCCAGAATTCCCCCGGAATCTCGTTCAGTCTCCGCAGAAGCTGTGCAAAACTCATGCCGCCCTCCAGGTCATTGCCATAGGAATTGACATTCTGTCCCAGCAGCATGATTTCCTTATATCCCTTTGCCACAAGATCCTCTACCTCACGGATAATTACCTCCGCACTGCGGCTGCGCTCTCTGCCTCGTACATAAGGTACAATACAGTATGTGCAGAAATTATTGCATCCAAACATAATCGGAACGGATGCTTTGAATGTACTTTCCCGAATCTGGTCGTCTGCACCGAATTCTTCGCTGTATTCTGTCATATCATAGGCAAGCTTCTTACCCTCATAATGCTCCAGCAGAAGCTTCGGCAGCTGACTGAGCGCCGATGTGCCGAAGAGAATATCTACAAAGGGATAGTGACTGCGCACCTTATCCAATGTTTTCGGTTCCGATGCCATACATCCTGCCAGAATCAGGATCACACCCGGATTCTGCTTCTTATATTTCTTGATATTGCCCAGCGTTCCATAAACGGTATCCTCCGCACTTTCACGGACTGCGCAGGTATTGAGCAGAATCAGGTCTGCATTTTCGTACGATTCCGTAAATGTAAAGCCCAGCGATGCCAGAATCCCCTTCATCTTCTCTCCGTCTGAAACATTCAGCTGACAGCCAAAGCTATGTACATACGCTTTTCCGCCCATCCGGCTGTACATTTTTACGTATTTGCGCACCTGCTGTGCCTCCGATGACGTCTTTACGTCACACGCCTGTATACTCATGGACATCCCTCACTTAAAAAATGGCATTTCAAAGCTTATTATAGCATATCTCTTATGATTTTTCAAGTCATTTTTTCC
>JAFURN010000142.1 GCA_017480865.1 Ruminococcus sp.
AATGTTAAAAGCAGTTCAGGATATATCATACGGATAATGGTTATACATGAGATAACATCAGAAAATACCGTAAAACTGAGCAGGATCCCATATAACCTAAACCAGAATGTATCAGTAGCAGAATAAATCCTGTCATAAGTTCCAGCACAAAACGGTTGAATTAGCGAAAGGTCGCAATTCAGCCGTTTTCTTTATTTTACGCGGGATATTCAAACGGCGAATCTGCAGTCAAAATGGTATGCAGGTAATGGATATAAGCCTGTATGCCTGCGATTTTTTGCCTTGCCTGCGTAAAATTTATGCTTGAAAATCTGCATACTCATTTTATGTGAACAGGTTATAGTCTCGAAATCCATCTTTGCACATTTGCACTTTCTATTCAAAATATTGCACTTTCCCTTTTGAATGTTGACTTTAAAAGTGCAAATGTGCTATAATTACAGTAAAGCAAGCGGTGGAATTTAATTCAAAATATAGTTGCAAAAGGAGGACATAATTTATGAAAAACACTTGCAAGCAAAAACTGTTAGGTCTGCTGACCTCATTCGTAATGGGACTGACCTGTTTAGCAGGCGTTTCCGGTGCTGTTCCCATGGAGGCAAAAGCTGCAAGTGCGGACTACCCCGCACAGCTGATGCGCATTTCCACAGCGGACAACAGCCGTAATCTGAACATCACCGGCACATCCGACAAATCTGCACTGAACACATGGACAAACAACGGCGTTCAGAATGAAAACTGGCGGTTTGATTATGTGGGCACAAACAGCGTGGGCAGCTACTTCAAGATCACCAATATGGGTTCGGGAAGACTGATCACGCCCATGGGCTACGATGTATCCGAGGGTTCATCAGTCGTGATCTACGGCAGTGAAAGTGCCGCATCCCAGCATTGGTACGTTACTGCCGTTTCACAGGATTCCTACGGCAATAACCTTTATTACAAGATTACAAACTATGACGATCCCGATCTGGCACTGACCTATAATTCTTCAGCTAATACTATCAGCTTGAGTAATTACAGCGGGGCGGATAACCAGAAGTGGCTGCTCAACTCCGCTGGCCTGCAAGGCTTTGCAGGCTATTGCAAAACACCGGATGGAGCTGTGAAAGCAGGATCCATCGGCGGTCTGCTTGGTGAAATCGTTGAAGTTGACACTTTCGATGAGCTGAAAGCAGCCTGCACCAGCACAGAGCCTGCCACCATTATCATCACAAATGACATCTCCGGTAAAACGGGTACTTCCAATTATGAGATCAGTACGGGCTATGACGGCGGCAACCGCTATTATTGCAGAGATAATTACATCTATCTTCAGCCAAATAAAACCATCATCGGCAGCTATGGCGCAAACAGGCTTCATAATGTATATTTCCGTACATACAATGAAAACTACGGACCGGCATATGATGTGATCATCCGGAATATTGACTGCACACATGATTCCGAGCTGAATACGGACAATATCTGGGAATTTGCTTACGGCTGGAATTTCTGGATCGACCATTGCTATTTCGAAGGTCATAATGCCATCAATACCTGTTCACTGGGTTCAACGGACTGGGATAAATTCCTGAACTTTAAGGGGACTTCTGATTATGTAACCATTTCTGACTGTAAATTCGGTCTGCATGAATACGGTGTTCTGCTGGGCTACCCCACTGATGACGAGACAACATACAATACATACAATGGACAGCCCTGTGTGACATTGGCAAACAACTATTACAAGGATACCATTACCCGTGCACCGGCACTGATGCGGTATGGCTATTTCCATTCGCTGAACAATTATGTGTACAATTTTAGTATGGGTTATACAGTTCATTCGGCGTGCAAGACCTTTGCAGAAGCCTGCTACTACGAAAAGGGCGGCAGCGTGATTTGTGACTGGAACAAGATAACCTATCCGGGTGCTTACGCTGAAGAAGATTCTGTTTTTGTTAATGTAAGCCGAACCGTGCAGGGCGAGGGAACATCCAGCAATCCCAGCTATTCCGTTGCCTGCACATGGAGACCTGATTCCAATTATAGCTATTCAGCCCTGACTGCGGAGGAAGCCAAAAACTATTGTACGACCTACAGCGGCAGTCAGAAATCCAGAAACAATTACACCTATGCGACTTTTGCTGAAACTGGTATGCCCAGTGCAGGCTATGTAGAAGCACCGACAGTGGGAATGCTGGAAAATATTACAATTGACGGCGGCAGACTGATCACAGAGGTGAATATTCTCGATTACAGCACCTCTGCAAGCTGGAGCGTGGACACAGATATTCAGATCGGTGATCCTGTGTTCGGCGATCGTGATGTCACCTACACCAGCATTCCGGCAGGTTTGATCGGCGGTGAAGCAATTGTGACCGCCTGCGATGCAAAAAGCTCCGTCGGTGATCTTGCAAGCTTTACAGCAGGGGCGTATCTTGATGTCTATGTGGCACTTGACCAGAGAGTTGCATCTCTTCCGGCATGGCTTTCCGGCTGGGAGAAAACGGATGGTACAGTAAGCAACAGCAAGGATGTTGTTTTCAATCTGTACAAGCTTTCTGTCCCAGCGGGCGAAATCGTGACGCTCGGCGAAAATGGTCAGTCCTCCGGCTGTGTGAATTATACTGTATTTGCAGTAAAGCAGGGAACAGCAGTAGTAATTGAACTGACTGCCGGTGATGTGAACTGTGACGGCATTATCAATGTATTTGACCTGAATGCGCTGAAATCCGGAATTCATAGCGGTTTTTCTTCGGAGGATGCTTCAAGATGTGCAGACGTAAATGCTGATAACGTTATTGACGCAGCGGATGCAAGGCTTCTGGCAGACTATCTGGTCGGAAAGGATGTAACGCTGGTACTTCCTGAGAAGGAAAAACCTGTCATCCCTGATGTTCCGGACGAACCGACAACGAGCTACGAACCGGTTGGCTTCCAGTTTTCCGGAAAGGTTTATACAGTGGGCGACTCCACTGTATGTGAATATGACAGCAATACTGTGTCCTCCCTCAATCGCATGGGCTGGGGTATGCAGCTGGCAAACGAATACAATAATGTGAAAGTCAACAATCTCGCACTATCCGGCAGAAGCAGCCGCAGTTTCCTTGCAGAAAAGAATTATACCACACTCTGCAATAGCATCGGCGCAGGTGACTATCTCTTCATTCAGTTCGGTCATAATGATGAAAAGACGGATGAAGCGACCTATCCGGGACTTGGCACTTATCCGAATCTCGATATGAGCACACTCGACAGTAACGGCATGAACAGCAGCGGACAGTATTC
>JAFURN010000143.1 GCA_017480865.1 Ruminococcus sp.
TATGAGTATGAAGCTGCTCATGGTACCGTCCAGCGTCACTACTATAAGTATCAGAAGGGTGAGGAGACCTCCACAAACTCGGTTGCTACCATTTTTGCATGGAGCGGTGCGCTGCGCAAGAGAGGTGAACTTGACAACCTTCCGGAGCTGATGGCATTCGCAGACAAGCTGGAACAGGCTACCATCAGCACCATTGAGGACGGCATCATGACAGGCGACCTGTACATGATCTCAAAGCTCGAAAATAAGAAGAAGGTAAATTCCAGAGAATTCCTCGAAGCCATTAACGAGAGACTGGCTGCGCTGATGCAGTAAGCATCGGTGTCCCAACGACTACAAAAAAGTGAGGTGCGAAATCACATATGCAGAAAGATTCCATCTCTGAATCCGTCATCCGCCGACTGCCGAGGTACTACCGCTTCCTGTCGGAACTGGAGCATACAGGAACGGAGCGCACTTCTTCTCGGGAACTTGCAAAGCAGCTGGGGCTGACTGCTTCACAGATTCGTCAGGACCTCAACTGCTTCGGTGAGTTCGGACAGCAGGGCTATGGCTACAATGTAGCGGCACTGCGCAGACAGCTGGAACTGATCATCGGTCTGAACCGGACCCGTGCTGCGATCATCGTAGGCGCGGGTAATCTGGGAAAAGTAATTGCAGCGAATATCGACTTTGCAGCATATGGCTTTCGACTGAGCGGTATTTTTGATATTGATCATGAACTCTGCGGAAAAGAAATTGCAGGCTTTATGGTGAAGCATATGGACGAACTGGAAGCCTTCTGCAAGGAGGTTCATCCCCTTGTAGCTGTACTCTGTATCCCTCAGGAAGCGGCGCAGGAGACAGCAGATCGCCTGACAGCCCTGGGGGTAAGCGGCTTCTGGAACTTCAGTCACTGCGATCTGGATGCCGATCGTTCCCGTGTTCAGGTAGAAAATGTACATCTGGGAGACAGCCTCATGACGCTGTCCTTCCGGATGTCGAAAGACTGACCAAGTAAAATCCTGTTTCTGTCGATGGAGACAGAGACAGGATTTTTTCACAGAAAGGAGTTTTCACTATGCAAACACAGCAGGATACCTCTGCCATTCTCGTCTGTGCAGGCAGTGCGTCCCGCATGCAGGGACAGAATAAGATTCTGCTTCCTCTGGGGAAAACCAATGTTGCCGGTACTGCTATGCTTGCCCTTGAGCAATGCAGCCGCATCGCAGAAATCATCATTGTGGCACGTCCCTGCGATCACGAGGCACTTCGTGAAACGGCTGCGCAGTGCGGCATTACCAAACTGAAAACCATCGTAGAAGGCGGCAGCACCCGTCAGGCAAGTGTGATGCAGGGTCTGCGCCAGGTTTCCGCCGAAGCGCAGATGATCGCCATTCACGATGGCGCACGTCCCCTGGTGCGGCCTGAGCATATTGATCAGGTCATCCGTGACGCTTCCGTATTCGGCGGCGCAACGCTGGGCGTTCCTGTAAAGGATACCATTAAAATCGTAAATGACGGTCTGATCACAGATACCCCTTATCGTCCGAGCCTCTACATCACACAGACCCCTCAGGTGTTCAGGAAGAGCATCTATCTGAAGGCGGTGCAGTTTGCCGTTGACCACGAACTGGATTTCACGGATGACTGCCAGCTTGCAGAAGCCATCGGCTGCAAGGTGTATATGACGACAGGCGATTATACCAATATCAAAATCACCACCCCGGAGGACATTGAGATCGCACAGCTGCTGCTCCGGAGATGTGCTGCAAAGGAGGATGCAAAGTGATGCTGCCATACCGAATCGGACACGGATATGATGTACACCGTCTCACTGAAAACCGGAAACTGATCATGGGCGGCGTAGAGATCCCCTTTGAAAAGGGGCTGCTGGGTCACTCCGATGCTGACGTGCTGCTTCATGCTGTTTCAGATGCGCTGCTGGGCGCACTGGCACTCGGAGATATCGGCAAGCACTTTCCCGATACAGACCCGGCTTATGCAGGTGCGGACAGCTTACAGCTGCTCGGACATGTTGTGGCCCTGATCCACGAGAAGGGCTATACAGTCGGCAATCTGGATGCAACCATTCTCTGCCAGAGACCGAAGCTTGCACCGCATATCCGGAAGATGCGTGAAAACATCGCAAGAACCTGCTGCACCGACATAGATGCAGTCAGTGTGAAAGCAACTACCGAAGAAAAGCTGGGCTTTACCGGCTCCGGCGAGGGTATCGCTGCACATTGCATTGTACTTCTTGTAGGGCAGGACTGACAGATTCTGCAAAGACCGGAGTTTCTTGCGGAACTCCGGTCTTGAAATTGTCGATAAACCCACATTTTGAAATAAAATTGCGGGCGACCAATGGTCGCCCCTACACGAAATGACGCAAAATAGCCATTATGCAGGGGCAAGCATCGCTCGCCCGCTGTTAAAGCATACCTTTTTTCTACAGTCTGAGACCGGAGTTTACCACAGAACTCCGGTCTTTTCATTTGACTTTAAAGCTGTTTAGTGCTATAATTTGGATTGTATAAAATTAAGAAAGGAATGTTTTTTTATGAAAAAACAATTGTGCGGAGTCTTGTCAGCTGCTGTCATGACTTCGGCTGCTTCAACATTGGTACAGGCAGAATACAAAACCATTCAGATGACCGTTGCGCCGGAGAATATGCTGAATGTTCGGGTGAAGGATAAGGCAGGAAACCTGATGGAAGGCGTAACAGCGGTTATGACCGATTCATCAGGAACGGTGGCTGCTGAATGGAGCACAGGTGAAACGAAAAACCGAGAGCTTGATTCAGACATTAAGCTTTACGGGAATGCAGGCACCAATTACCACTTTAAGGAACCCTGCGAAACCTTCACTTCTCTTGCCGCACCCTATACGATCGAGGCCCTGGACGACTACACGGACGGCGTTGATCAGGGCGGTGAATTTGAAACGCATGTATTTTTCAATTCCGGACAAACACGCACGCTCACCCTCCTTGCATACGACCCGGACCTTGCGGCAGACGAAGCTCTCTCATCCAATATGCTTGGTATGTATGTAGACTCACGCTGGGCAAACCGTCAGGCGACATCTTTTTTCCAGCTGGACGGCACCACCTTCTATCTCAATAAAACCACCAGCGCACTTGCCGGTTCACCGATCGGAAAGCTGAGCAAATATTTTTACAACATGACCATGCAGCCAGACGGAACTATAACCTCCGATCCGAATTTCACCGGCTTTACTGAGATGTATTTCGGCGTTGAGCACAGCAGTCTTTCGAATATCGACAACTTCGCTAAGGAATTCACCTTCGATTATGACGCACGTGAATACATAAAATACCGTACACATATTACTGATCTGTACTGGCAATGCAACCACTCCTTTGATACATGGGACAACACCACAGGTACATTTACTGTAAACGAAAACGTCTACAGCCTTGCAGCCGATCCGGCAGATATTGAAGGTCAGGACTGCACAACAACAACGCTTATGATCACCAGCGGTACTATGATTTCTGCTCCTATTCCGGATGAGAATGGCTATATTGAGTTTTATGTGGATAAAGCATCACGCCGCTACAGTGCCTATCTGACAGGCGCATGGAGAAAATGTGACTCCCCTACCTCATGGGGCGGCGGTATTATGGAGGATTATGCTCTCAATGAGTTTGCCGGTGAGAATTATTCCCTTGAAGTTACAGCTGTCACCCTGCCCGAAACAGGCGACACGCTTATGTATGTTCCTGCCGGCAGCTATACACTGTCATTTACCGGCGGTACGCTGGGAAATAACATTCAGTCTGTTCCCGTAACCGTTGCGCAGTCTCAGGAGGTGCAGTATATTTCTGTTACCCTGGAGGATGCAGCTGTCAAGGGCGACGTAAACAATGACGGCAGCGTTGATCTGGACGATGCAGTTCTCACCCTCACCCATTACGCACATATTGGTGCAGGACTTAGCTCAGACCTCAGTGAAGCTCAGCTTATGTCGGCTGATGTCAACGTGGATGGCACTGCTGACCTTACAGACGCTTCGATGATACTCTGCTATTATGCGGAGACCTCAGCTGGACTTTCACCTCAGTGGTAAGATTATAAGAAGAAAGGGATTTTATAATGAAGAGAAGATTTTTTGCAGGACTGACTGCAGCGGCTGTAATGGCGGCAATGATGAATGTATTGCCTGCTCACGCCGTTACATATCAGGAAGCCACAGTTGATTATGGGAATTTTGTGCATATAGATGTCATTGACTCATCAAATGAGCCTGTTGACGTTAATATGAAGCTTATGGACGCCGATGGGATCTGCGTTGCAAAGTTCGCAGGCGACGGTTCTGATGGAGATCCATGGAATAATTCTGAAATAAGATTTGATCCTGCTTCAACTGACAATACAAGATATGAGGTAGGATGGGCAGACGCCGAAAAGTATGTTCCCAATGGATACAAAATGCTATACAAGGATGAATGGCCAAAGGGCGAAAACACAATCAACCAGCTGCATGCGGGCGAAACAGAAGATGTTGAGATACATTATATCCCTGAGGAAGAGCCGGAAACCGATCTGACAGTGCCGGCAAATACCATAGCCTTTTACGCTGACCCCGATCATCTTTCGCGGATCACAGATACTACGTTCAAAATGAACTCAGTCACATTCAATTCCAAGGAGATCGCCGCACAGCCGCAGAGCATCATGTATTACCAGACTGACGAGATCACCGGATATACTACTACCAGAGTTTCCTACAGTTCCACTCTTAGTACCGGAGACAGCACTGCCGCACCCTTGCTCCATGACACTGAAACAGAATATATATTGTACCGTACGCATCTGAGTGAGATCTCCGAGGATTATACGGAGGACGGAAAGTATCTATACGATAACGGTACAGTGCAGTGCGAGGTGGATCTTGTACATGATTCCGAAGGGAATTTTTCCTCTATGCTCATTATCGGTCATTCCATAGTGAATATGGTAATTCCGGATGAGGACGGTTATATAGAATTTTACGCAGAAAAAAACAGCAGGCGGGCATCATCTCAGATCAACTTTGCAGTAAACAACGGTGAAGTCAAGCACAGTGCAGTAATAATGGGTATAGCTTACGCTGCTGAAAAGTCGGTTATAACCTTCAAAGCACCTGATTTCCCCGATAGAGGCGTGAATCTCTATAATGTTCCTGCGGGAAGTTATACCATTGAGTTCGAGAATGTACCTTCTGCATACAGCGATCCGGGTGTGATCCCCATTACAGTAACCGATTCCACTGATGTAAAGTCTATAAGCATACGTCTGAAGGACTATGAAGAACCGGACGTGACTGAGCCTGCTCCGCTGCCTGAGGGACATACAGTATATCCTGAGGATAACATTCTCAACATCCTTGTGAAGAACGAAAGCGGCGAGCTTATTCCGGATGCAGTAATGAAGCTCCAGCACGGTCTTATAATCGATACCTTCAACAGCGGCGGAACCTTGTATGACAGCGGAGCGGCTGATCCTACTATAAAATGGCAGGAGATCGGCGGCGATCCCATCAGTATGTTCATTCCATATGAGGAATTCGTAAGAGCGTCAGGTGCAGAAAATGCCTTTGGCATGGAAGTTCCGGGCTGGCTGAGTGCGCAGAAAGGCTCTGTCAGCTTCAAAGCCGGAGAAACACAGGACGTGACGCTTTACCTGAAGGATACAGAGCAGGAAGCTGACATTACCCTTCCGGCGGGATACTACGGATTGTATACAGATCCCAAATGGGCACAGGACAGCTCCGACTGCACCTCCTATCTGTACATGGACGATGAGCCTGTATACCTGAATCCTGAGGACGGAAGCGGAAACTACGGCGACGTTTCAACATATTACACAGCCGAAAGCTTCGGTCCGGCAATATATGCAGGTCTTTGTGCAAGAGATTCGGAGCCTGAGCAGAAGCAGTTTATCACAAAACCAGAAATCAGTACAGAAGCTGCTGAATTCGTAAAGCATCGGATGCACGTAAGCCAGATTTCTGAGGATTTCAGAGACGACGGCAGATATTTATATAAAGACTGGGTAATTGATCCAAGATGCAATACAGCTGAAAACGGCTGCATTATTTTCATTAAGAGTGAGGGCTTTGTAAATGTAGTTCTGCCGGATGAAGATGGCTATGTGGAGTTTTATGTGGAAAAGGAAGAACGCTACTGTGAGACGTATATCTTCTTCAATTTTTCATCAACCAGCAGTTCCACAACACGAGTGGAATACGCCGGAATCGTTGCAGCTGACAGTTTCACCGACTACTATACAGCCGTATCTCTTCCGGATACAGGCGTTGTACTTACCAATGTGCCTGCACGTGAATATACCCTCAGCTTTACTTCTGTGCCCTACGGCTATGAACTTCCTGAGAATGTGAAGATAAACTTAGAGGATCAGCTGGGCATTCAGACTGTAGAGATCATCCTCCAGGAAAAGAATACTACCGGCGACATCGACATCGACGGAGACGTTGACGTTGATGATGCTCTGCTTGCATTGTCGCATTATGCGTTTGACTGTGCAGGTACATCCTCCCCGCTGAATACTGCACAGCAGGTTCTGGCAGATGTGAATATGGACGGCAATATCAACCTGGTTGATGCCTCTGCAATTCTGAGCTTTTATGCGAAAAATGCGGCAGGACTTACGCCGGAGTGGTAAAATAAAATGAGAAAGGATATATGATATGATGATAAAACGAATTCTTGCAGGGGTTATAGCGGCAGCGATCGCACTGCCAGTTCTGCCGGTGCAGGTTACGGCGGAGGCTGTTATTTTCGAGGAGGATATGACCTACACCGAGTACAGCTTCGACCGCAGAGACTATCTCGGGAACATACTTGATATAAACGTACTCAATACCGATGGCACTCATATCAGCGTCTCCGACGATTCGGATACCACCTACAAGCTGTTCGACTCGACCGGCAGATGTCAGATCAAATACACCACTGATGTATGGAGCGAGTCATACATCACGCCCGACTCTGGTATAGGCTACTTTAGACATAGACTTGCGCTTCCATACAGCGATCTGAGGAAGCTGTTCCCGGAAGATCATGAGATCATCTATGGTTATGAACTTTCATCCGACGATACGCTGTATATTGACAGCGGCGAAACCTTTGACAGCACCTATACACACGACTACAACGAGTACACTCCGGATCTGACGCTGGATGCCGGAACTGCCGGAATATATGTGTGCCCTGAATATGCGAACGCTACCTATAATGCTGCTCTGGAGATATACAATACAAAAGATTCAGCATTCCACCACTCTGACAGTGCAGAGACGATCTATGTGAAGGATATACTGGAACAGCATGATGGTCTTATGATAAAGGATATATCAAGCTGGGAAGTTGCAGTAATGGGAATGTTTTTGAACCATTCCTTCCATTGTGACACCGGATCAGAAGCTCAGGAATATCTTCTCTGCAAGGCGAATGTTGCAGATATCCTCAGAGTCGATACCGAAGGTGAATTAGGCTGGTTTGATGAAAAAGGACGTTTCATCTGGGTTGCAGAGGACAGCGAGGGCGTATCCCATACCGTCCAGTGCAGTTTGGGACAGCAGACTGACGAAACTCTGGGTGTACTTTTCATGCAGAGCGGCAATATGCTGAGCGTAGTGATACCTGATGAAAACGGCGATATTGAGTTCTATGTAGAAAAGAAATATCGCGAATACAATTATGACGGCTATTTTAAATATGGCTATTATGCATCAGAAGACTCTGATTACCGATTTTATTACAGCGATTCCGTTCTGTTCAGTCCGGAGGGCGGAGTCAGCATGGACATGGCGCACTCTACCCGTATAATCATATCAAATCCTGTAATTGAGGCAACAGGCACCACCTATAAAAACGTTCCTGCCGGTGAATATATACTGAAATTTGAAGATGTTCCCGATGGCTGTGCGATGCCTGATCCGATACCGGTAACTATAACTGATACAGATGAAGTACATACCGTAACCGTACAGTTTCAGACGGCTGAGGATACTCCGATAGTAACACCCGAACCAACTGAGCCTGACTATCTCCTCTATAATGAGAACGTACTGAATGTACGCCTTAAAAATCAGGACGGCAAGTATGTATCAAACGGCAAGCTCAGGTTCAGCGACGGTGAAAACTACATCGAAAGCACCTCAGGCGGCACCGGATTCAGAGCATCTGAGGACTGTCCCTATACATGGCATGAGTCGCTTAAATGGACGGATAAGTCCTATACCTTTGACCAGATAGAGAAGATGTCCGGACTTGGCGATGTGTTCGCCTTTTCATGGCAGTACCCTAACCTGGCAACCGGTTACAGCAGCTTTGCAAAACGGTTCAAGAACAGTGAACGATATAGCAACAGCAGCGCTCCACTCGAATTTGATTACGGCGAAACAAAGGATATTACCATCTATTCTAAGGAAGACTCCGAGGAGGCGATTATCACCCTTAGTCCGCTTACTACAGGCATATACGTAGACGAAAAATGGCGGAATGATCTCTTTACATCCTACATGATAAAGGACGATATTGACACCGGCGAGGTAGTGTACTTTGCACCGGATGGTGATGATTCTGTTTACGGCAATGTGACCTATCAGAGTATTGACAGCGGAATATATTTAGGCGTATGCCCGAAGGGTACTGTTCCTGATACAGATACCTATTATCCTCACAGCTCTGTATATCCTTATGAGCGAAATCTGACTACGGAATATATCCTCAAAAAGGTACATATATCCGAGCTTTATGATTTCGTTGAAAATCCCAAAGAGGAATCCCGCTTTATGAATGACGGTACCTTCGTATATGACGATTACCTTTTCAATCCAAGAGAAAACGACGCTGACACATATATGAGCATCATGATCGTAAGCGGCGGTATGATAAGCAATGTTATTCCCGATGAGGATGGCTATGTGGAGTTCTATCTGGAAAAGGGTGACCGTGAGTATGATATGTACATCTCTGCCATAAGCACAGCAAGCAACGCAGAGCTTTCGTTTAAATCACATAGCAAAGGCATATGTGCAGACAGCCTTACATTCAGCTATCAGAGCGCAATGCTGCCGGATAACGGTGCGGTGTATACAAATCTTCCTGCCGGTGAATATACTCTGACAATATCAGACCTGCCTGAGGAATACAGAGTTCCGGAGGATATCACTGTAACAGTGGCTGACCTTGCCGGTGTGCAGACGCTTGAGATCGTCCTCCAGGATAAATATACAACGGGCGATATCGACATCGACGGAGACGTTGACGTTGATGATGCTCTGCTTGCATTGTCGCATTATGCATCTGACTGTGCAGGCACATCCTCCCCGCTGAATACTGCACAGCAGGTTCTGGCAGATGTGAATATGGACGGCAATATCAACCTGGTTGATGCCTCTGCAATTCTGAATTTTTACGCGAAAAATGCGGCAGGACTTACGCCGGAGTGGTAAACCGCTCCGCTCCAATCCGCATAAAAAAGCTGTTACCGGAATGTATGCCGGTAACAGCTTTTCTTTTATCGTTATACCTGAACCTTGCCGGTATCAAAGTTACTGGAGGCTTCTGTGATCTCGCCGCCCAGGAACTTGAATTTTACAAACTGCTCACCCCGGAAGGTCAGCGAACCCTGCTGATTAAACGGAATTTCCTTGTAAACCACCTTTGTTGTTACAATGTGCAGGATCTCTCCCTTGCGTGTCCGGAAAATCAGTTCATAATACTCATTGTACAGCTTGGATGTGCCGCTGGGATCCAGTGTTCTGCGGCGCTCATCTACCTTCTGCACCAATACCACCATTTCCGTACGCAGCGGATTCTTGCCCTTTGAAAATAAACGCATGTTCTTCTCCCCCGTTATGTAATATTCACGATTGAATTCCATACGGTGACCTGACGAGCCTACCGTATCCTGTGCAAAAATCTCCTCAAACTTCTGACGGAACCTGCTGCGCTTGGAACCCAGCAGCACCACCAGAAACAATACAACTGCTACCGCAATTACGATAACCAGGAAGTTGTTGATCGCTTCCTGAAAGGTTGACGTCATATCCATAAATCTCTCCTGTTCACTTCAATCCTCTGGGATTCTGACAGATAAACCGCCAGCTGTCTGCACACATCCGGGAAAGTCCGGCGGTTGCTTCCCACTTCAGTTCCTCCTTGGCACGTGTTACGTCTGCATAGGATACCGCTACATCGCCGTTTCTTCTTGCCTCCGTATGCAGCGGGATTCTTTTTCCGCACACCTTTTCATACGTCTGTACGACCTCCAGCACGCTGTACCCCTTACCGGTACCCAGGTTGAAGGTGCGAAAGCCCGTGCGCTTGGCTGTATACTCTGCCAGAGCCGCAATATGACCCTCTGCAAGGTCCATAACATGCACATAATCCCGGATACCAGTACCATCAGGAGTATCATAATCCTTGCCATATACCGGAAGCGCATTCTGCTTGCCCATAACGGTCCGGGCAATGCACGGCACCAGATTTGTGGGAATGCCGCTGGGATCCTCTCCCAAAAGGCCGCTCTCATGTGCGCCGATGGGATTAAAATAGCGCAATGCTGCTATACTCCAGGAATCATCTGCCTGACAGATATCTTCCAGAATCTGTTCGATCATCAGCTTGGTCTGCCCGTATGGATTCACCGCACTGGTTTCCATATTCTCCCTGTAGGGTGCTGTATTTTCTGCACCATACACGGTCGCAGAGGATGAAAAAACAAGCTTTTTGCAGCCGTATTCCTCCATTACACGCAGCAGCTGCAAGGTTCCGTATACATTATTCTCATAATATGCAAGAGGCTGCTCCACAGACTCTGCCACTGCCTTCAGACCGGCAAAATGAATTACACCATCGATCTGGTGATCAAGAAACACCTGACGCAAGGCTTCTGCATCCCGCATATCCGCCTGATAAAAGCGGGGTGTCTTTCCGGTAATCATCTGAATCCGTGCAAGACTCTCCACCTTGGAATGACTCAGATTATCCGCCACAACGACCTGATACCCGGCACGGATCAGCGCCACACAGGTGTGACTTCCGATGAATCCGGTTCCGCCTGTGACCAGAATTTTTCCCATATGATGACCTTCTTTCTTGTGTGCATCTCCGTTTCTGCACTCCTCTTTATAGTATATAATAAATACGGATTTTTTTCAAGGGATTTTTCGCATTTTCCGGATTTTTTTGTATTTTCCAAAAAACAAATCACTCCGGGCTTTATTTTTATTGATTTCTGCATAGAGGTTCTATTCGAATTGTTGGAGCAAATTGTAGTTTAACGCGCGAACTGCCGAAGGCAGAAAGGCGGTCGAGCTGGCGCCAGCTCGCGCGGTCCAGCTGCGCAAGCTGGTCGCCGCCCGCAGGCGGCGAAACTCCTGGCTTTTCAATTACGTGCTTTTGGGTCGAATGAGCAAACCAAATTCCGCATTCAAAAAAACTTTCCCATACAGTGAAACCGCAACAAGGAAGCCTTGTTACAGTACAAAGCAAAGAAAATATGCGGAATTTGAAACATAGCAGGAGAGAAGCACGAAGTGCAAGAATCCTGCGGACGGTACGCGCCTTGTTCCACAAGGATTTTCTTCTCTTAGATTTACTTTACTCGTGTCGTCCGCAAAAATTGGTCGCTTCGCTCCCTCTTTTGCTACGTTTCAAATTCCGCATATGATCTTTTCTTCACGCTGTGACAAGATATCCTGGATGTGCCCCATTGAATTTGCAGCCTCTTTACAATGCGGAATTTGGTTTGCTCATTTGATCCCAAAGCACGTAATTTAAAAGTCGGGAGTTTCGCTCTCTGCGGAGAGCGACCAGCTTACGCAGCTGGACCGCGCGAGCTGGCGCCAGCTCGACCGCCTTTCTGCCTTCGGCACTTCGTACGCTAAACTACAATTTATATCCCCAATATTCAGAACAGAACCGTTGTATATTTGCTTCCCATATGCAGAAAATCCCCGTCAGTTCATATGCTGACGGGGATCGTTTTTATATTCGGTTCAGATCAGTCTGTAATTCCGTTCTGAAGCTTCGCCGCACGGAGGGTATTCTTCATGAGCATGGTAATGGTCATGGGTCCGACGCCGCCGGGAACCGGTGTAATACAGCTTGCCTTCGGGGCAACATTTTCATAGTCCACATCGCCGCAAAGCTTGTTGTTTTCGTCACGGTTGATGCCTACGTCTACAACAACTGCACCATCCTTGACCATGTCCGCCGTAATGAACTTCGGTCTGCCGATTGCAACTACAAGAATATCCGCAGCTGCGCATACCTCAGCAAGATTCTTTGTCTTGGAGTGACAGATGGTAACTGTACCGCTGCGCTGAAGGAGGAGCATCGCCATAGGCTTGCCTACAATGTTGCTTCTGCCTACTACCACGCAGTTTTTACCAGCGATTTCCACACCAGCAGCATCCAGCAGTTCCATTACGCCTGCCGGTGTACAGGGAAGAATGTCATAACTGCCGATCATGATCTTGCCAACATTCATGGGGTGGAATGCATCTACATCCTTTTCAGGAGAAATCGCATACAGCACCGACTGCTCATCAAGATGATCCGGCAGCGGCAGCTGTACCAGAATGCCATGTACCTTGGTATCCTTGTTGAGAACATTGATCAGATCCAGAAGCTGCTCCTGTGTGGTGTTCTCGCCGAGCTTGTATTCAAATGCGTGGAAGCCCAGTTCCTCGCAGGCAAGCTGCTTGTTACGGACATATACCTGAGATGCCGGGTCATTGCCGACCAGGATCACCGCAAGTCCCGGATAAATACCGGTAGACTCGATGAGTGCCTCAGTTTCCTTCTTGATGTTTTCTCTTACCTGTGCGGAAACAACCTTTCCGCTCATAATTTCTGCCATGGTTATTCCTCCTTCATTTCGTCAGCATCGTTTACGATCTCTTCCGTCATTTCTTCTGTTACAGCAGTGTCATCGGACACAGGGGATTCGGGTTCGCTTTCATTGCCGTCTTCTGCTTCATCAGAAGTTTCTGCATCAGCGGCTCCGGATACAGCTTCCTCCGAAGAGGCAGTTTCCGTTTTCTTCTGTCTGGATTTTGTACGCTGCTCTTCCATCTCACGGAGAAGTCTTCTGGATTCCTCCGTCTCTGCATACAGCTTGTAGTCCACGCCCATGCGCTTTACCTTGGAGCCGATTACGATCAGCAGGATAACAGCAACAACGACGCAGACAATTGCCAGTGCCTGGGAAACACGGATGCTGCCCATTACAAGGCTGTCGGTACGCAGACCTTCGATGAAGGAACGTCCCAGACCGTACCATGCAACATACATCAGGAAAATCTGACCATCGAATTTGCGGAATTTCCGGGACACGACGGCAAGGAGTATAAAGCCTGCAAAGCACCATACGGATTCATAGAGGAAGCAGGGGTGTACAGGGAGATTCGGGTCTATTTCTACGCCCAGATTACCGTAGCATTCGGTATTTATGTAGGCGGTGGAGATCCAGTTCTGGATTCTGCCGCCTGTCATACCGAACAGGGAATCTGTATTGCAGCCAAAGGCTTCCTGATTGAAGAAATTGCCCCATCGCCCCAGACATTGTCCAATGAGGAAGCCCTGACCTGCAAGATCAAGGAGCGGGAGAAGCCGCACCTTGCGCAGCTTTGCAACAACTCCGCCGACAAGAATCGCACCGATAAGACCGCCATAAATGGCAAGTCCGCCCTGACGCAGATTGAAAATGCTCATGGGATCATCCGCATAGCGTTCCCACTCAAGGATAACGTAGTACGCACGTGCGCCTACAATACCGCCTACGATACCAGCCAGAACCGCATCCAGCGCACGGTCGGAGTTCAGACCGTAACGCTTCATCTGGGAGAAGCAGTATACAATGGCAAGCAGCAGTCCCAGGGTGATCAGCAGACCGTACCACTGGATGTCAATGCCGAATAAAGTAAAAGCAGTTGGGTCAGCCTCCAGTTCGATGCCAAGATTCGGGAATGCGATCTGGTTGTCATTGAGATTTGTGTATGTGTCATTCATTTGTCTTCGGCTCCTTTCCTGTATCCGCAGAAGGATTCATTACAACAGATAGTGTGGAAAGCTCCGGATCGATCTCATTGCGGAGGAAGTTGTTGACATCCTCCAGGGTCATTTTTGAGATGATCTCCAGCAGATCGAAGGGCTTTACGCCGTTCAGATGTGCATTCATCATCAGATTTGCGGCAGAGGAAACATAGCTCATGTCCAGTGCCATTCCGCCGTAAGCAGATTTGCGCACTTCATCAAAGAGTTCGGCATCCAGACCGGTTTCCTGTGCTTTCCGGATGGTATCACAAATTCGTGTGCGTACAGTCCGGGCATCCTCAGATTCACCGTCAAAGATGATGCAGAAGTAGCCGTTTCCGTTAAAGATGGAACTGGAGAAGGTATCATTCACCAGACCATCCTCCAGAAGGGACTGGTACAAGGGGGACGATGCATTGGACAGAATCTGCATGGCAACATAGGCTTCCATTTCCGCCTTGAGGTTTTCATAGCCGGATTTCGGGCTGCACTTGATGCCCAGATGGAAAATCGGTGCTCCGACCGGCGCATAGTCAATGGTTTCTGCGGAAACAACAGACATAGGCTCTTCGGGGAATACCATCTCCAGTTCCAGGTCCTCACAGGGCTTCAGCAGACGGTCTGCAATTTCCAGCACCTCATCCGCCTTGCAGTTGCCTGCGATGGAAAGTACCATATTGTGCAGATTATAGAAGGTGTGGTAGCAGCGGTACAGAAGATCGTCTGTGATCTCAGCGATGCTTTCTTCTGTGCCGGCAATGTCAATTTTAACCGGATGACTGTGATACAAGCCCTTGAGCATGTTGAAGAACACCCGCCAGCCCGGGTCATCATTTGTCATACGGATCTCCTGACCGATAATACCCTGTTCCTTGGCAACGCTTTCCGGAGTGAAGTAGGGGTTCTGTACAAAGGAAAGCAGGATCTCCAGGGATGCCTGATAATTGTCCGAGCAGGTGAACAGATACGCGGTTTTTTCAAAGGAGGTGTATGCATTGGCACTGGCGCCTGTCTTTGCATAGAGACTGAATACATCACAGTCCTCGTTCTCAAAGAGCTTATGCTCCAGGAAGTGTGCAATTCCCTCCGGTACCATGCAATAATCCGTATCATGAACGGTTTTGAACTGGGTATTGATGGAGCCGTATTTTGCCGCAAACAGTGCTTCTGTTGTACTGAAGCCCTCCATTTCACTGACGTAAATGGTCAGACCGCTTGCATGGTCAATGCGGACGTACTGATCACCGGTGATCGGGCTGGTGACCGTGGTTCGTGTTGTCTTATTCATTGACAGCATCCTCCTCTCCGTTTGCCTCCATGATATAAATACAGTCCAGGCGGAAGGCACGTGCAGCCTCCATTATCATTTCCCGGGTCACTGCCTGATAGGTTTCCGCCGCCTCCTGCGGTGTTTTGCTGGAGCCACGTGTCAGTTCGGAAAAGTACCATCTGATGTAGGAGGAAGGAGTATCACCAATGCCGTGAAGAGCATTGACGATGGAAATTCGTGCATTCTCCAGGAGTTCATCTGAGAAATCTCCCTTCTGAACTGCTTCCAGCTGGTGAAGGATCTCATCCTTTGCCTTCTGGATGTTGCTTTTTTCAATACCGCAATCCACAAAAAGTGCCTGCTTGGATTCGTTGTAGGAGCCGCTGCAATAGTAGCAAAGACTCAGCTTTTCCCGTACATTGGTGAACAGCAGGGAGAAGGGTGTAACGCTGAACAGGAAGTTCATGAGGTTAATGGTATAGAAGTCTGTGTAATCCGTTTTGAATACCATTGCCATTTTGCATTGTGCAACATTCATCTGTTCGGTCCTGATCTCCGGTTCCGTCTTGAGCGGACTGGGTGTATTGGAGAAGGGCGTCGTTTCGGACACACGCTGCACCTGTGCAAAGATACGTGATAGAAACGGTACAATACGAGGCTGTGATTCAGCACCGACAAAGTAAATTTCAATGGAGGCGGTGCGCAGAAGTTCCTGATATGCCTCGTAGGTGATCTGCGGTGTCAGAGCCAGTACATCCTCTCTTGTGCCGTAGCAGGAATGAAATGCCGGTTCGCCCTGATAGGCAAGCCGTGCAGCCTGACGAATGGCATAACCGCGTTTGTTGTTGATTTCTGCATCGATCGTATCCAGCAGATCCTTTGTCTTGATGTTGTATTCCGTTTCGGAAAAACCGCCGTTTTCGACATTCGGATCAAAGAGGCAGTCCTCCAGAATCTGGAGCAGTTCGCCGAGAATGTCTTCTCCCTCTAAGGCATAGGGATTTGCAAGGGCAGAAAAGGTCATGGTGAATATCTGAAAATCACCCATTTTTCCGGTATCTACGGATGCACGGGCACCATACAGGCGGTTCATTTTGCGGCTCATTGCAGCAATGGAGGGATATTTCCCTGTGCTTGTGAACAGCAGGCTGGTGGCAAGTGCATAGGCAGCAGTGCGCTTCGGATCAAGCGGCAGCATCAGCTGAAGCTTGATCGTATTCGTCTTGAATTTCGGGTCAATAATCTCATGAAAACGGATGGTGTCCGTAATCTGAGCTGTTTTGTAAAAAGCTGACATAGCAGAATCCTTTCTTTCTTATTATATATCAGAAGATATACAGGTTTATTATACCACATCTTTGCAGGAATTACTATACCCTGAAGAAAAGTTTTTTCCTTTTTCCTGGGAATTGACATCGTACGGAAAGTTTAGTATAATAAAAAGGAATAAGCAGCGTTCTGCTGCGGAAAACGAGGAATGTATTATGAGAACAATTACAGTGCATGCAAGTCAGGAGTATGATATTTATATTGAAAATGGTATTCTGGATGCATGCGGCACCATATTAAAAGAGGCAACCAAAGCGCAGAAAACAGCAGTCATCACAGATGATACTGTAGATGCGCTGTACAGCGCACGTGTAACCGAATCCCTGGAAGCAGCGGGATTCGAGGTGTTCAAGTTTGTATTTCCGCATGGCGAACCCTCCAAGTGCTCTGCTACCCTGAATCAGATCTATGATTTTCTCTGCGAAAACAGCATCACCCGTACCGACTGTCTGGTAGCACTGGGCGGCGGCGTGGTCGGTGATATCACCGGCTTTGCGGCAGCCACCTTCCTGCGGGGCATGGATTTCGTCCAGATCCCCACAACGCTTCTGGCACAGGTGGATTCTTCCGTGGGCGGAAAGACTGCCATTGACCTGCCGGGCGGAAAAAATCTGGTGGGTGCCTTCAAGCAGCCGGTCTGTGTGATCTGTGACCCGGAAACCCTCCGTACACTGCCCGCCGAGATCTTCTCCGATGGCATGGGTGAGGTCATCAAATACGGTATGATTCGTGATGCTGCGCTCTTTGACCAGATCGCAGCACATGATCAGGAGAGCATCACCGCAATTCTGGAGGATGTCATTGCAGCCTGCATTTCCATCAAGAGAGATGTGGTAGAGGCAGACGAATTCGATACCGGTGAGCGTATGATTCTGAATTTTGGGCACACGCTGGGACATGCCATTGAAAGCTATTATCACTATGAAACCTACAGCCACGGCAGTGCAGTTGCAGCGGGCATGTGTATGATGGCAGCAAAGACCTGTACACCGGAGGTGACAGAACGCCTGAAGAAGTGCGTACAGGCATACAATCTGCCTACGGAGGTGCCGGTTGAAATGAAGGAACTGGTACCCCTTTGCGGCAAGGATAAGAAGCGTGCGGCAAGTCAGCTGCGGTTTATTGTATGCAAGACCATCGGACGGGCAGAGATCCACACCATGCCTTTTGATTCCTTTTCCCTTTGGATGGAGGCGTGAGTCGGAAGGAAATTGCCGGAAAATTGTTGAAATCAGAGAGAATCTGTGTTATAATGAGAGAATAGAAATCATTTAGGAGGAAACGCCCATGTCATCATTCTGGAACAATCGCATTACGTTTTCAATCTTTGGAGAATCACACGGTCCGGCGATCGGTATCGTGATTGATAATCTTCCCCCGGGGGAATATATTGACAAGGAAAAACTCCTGCAATTTATGGCACGACGTGCCCCGAAAAAGGATGGCACTACTACTCCGCGCGGCGAAAAGGACCTGCCTCAGATCATGTCGGGTGTACTGAATGACCGGACAACCGGTGCACCGCTGTGTGCGATGATTCAGAATACCGATACACGCTCCAAGGATTACAGCAATCTGGCACGTATGCCCCGTCCGGGTCATGCGGATTACACCGGTGCAATGCGCTATCAGGGCTTCAATGATGTGCGCGGCGGCGGTCACTTCTCCGGCAGACTGACAGCACCGCTCTGCTTTGCAGGTGCCGTGTGCGGTCAGATCCTGGAACGCCGTGGTATCTATACCGGTGCGCATGTGGCTTCCATTCATGGGATCAAGGACGAGATGTTCCACCCTACAAAGGTTACGAAGGGCGATCTGCTGGCGATCCGGGAGAAGGATTTTCCGGTTATCAATGATGCAAAGGGCGAAGCAATGCGCGCAGACATCCTGAAGGCAAGAGAAGGCGGCGAATCTCTGGGCGGCATTATTGAATGTGCAATGGTAAATGTGCCGGCAGGCATCGGCTCTCCTATGTTCGAGGGACTGGAAAATTCCATTGCCCAGCTGGTGTTCGGCATTCCGGCGGTAAAGGGTCTGGAATTCGGTGCAGGCTTCAAGGTTGCAGAAATGGTGGGCAGTCAGGACAACGATACCTTTTATATCGATGAAAACGGTCATGTGAAGACCAAGACCAACAATCACGGCGGTATTCTGGGCGGTATTTCTTCCGGAATGCCGATCACGCTGAATGTGGCGATCAAGCCCACGGCTTCTATCTCGAAGCCCCAGGAAACTGTAGATTTCCGTGCCAAGACCAATGAGATCCTGGAGATCAAGGGCAGACATGACCCTTGTATCGTGGCAAGAGCCGTGCCTTGCGTAGAGGCAGCTGTAAATATTGCCATCCTTTCCCATATGATGAATTATCCGCATTTCTGATTCCCAGAACGCAGCAGGGAGGTGACCTCAATGCAGGAGGAAAATTTGCTGAAGATGTCCGAAATGGCAACGCCGCCCGTTATGGAAACGTTTGCGGCGAATATTCTGATTTGCTATCTGTTTTACCGGATCGACCGCCCGATTGAAAAGGCGCATCTGTATGATATTGCAGTCGGAAATGATATTATCAACTATTTCTACTATCAGGATTCCATTGCCTATCTGGAACAGAATGGTTCTCTGATGCGAACGGTTACCGAAGCGGGTGAGGCGGCATATGTGCTTGCGGAAAAGGGCGTAGAATGTGCCAAGCAGCTCCGGAACTGTGTCAGCAAGGCATACCGGGATAAGATCGTTTCCTGTGCCCTGCGCTATTTCCTGCGTAAGCGGCGTGAGAATGAAGTCAAGATCGATTATCTGCCTTTGGAGAAGGGATACTATGTCCATGTGCGCTGCCTGGATTTGAAGGTGGACCTGATGGACCTGAAGCTTTATGCACCGGATCTGACCCAGGCAAAGCTTCTGGGAGATCAGATCATGCTCAATCCCTCCGGCTTCTATGGCAAGATTCTGGAGGCTGCCTTTTCCAATCAGGAGGCAGAGGATGCCTTTGATCTGTCGGATAACTGAAATGCTTTAATTTAATAAACACGTACAGCGGGCGACCAATGGTCGCCCCTGCAAATTGTTATATGTTGTGATATGAAGTGTAGGGGACGTCGAGGGCACCGTCCCCTACAGATGCCGGAGCGTCTGAACCGGAAGCGTTTTTTGAAATTCGTCAAATATTGATAAATTGTAAAAAGTGACGCATTTTCCGTATGTTACGCAGCGTAAGGTATTGCTTGTGACCCGGCGTAATGGTGTAGAATGAGGTCACAAGGAGGTGAAAGCTATGTCAAAATACACGACAGGAGAAATTGCAAGGCTCTGCGATGTTACTGTGAGAACGGTGCAGTACTATGACAAGAGAGGCATACTCGTTCCCAGTGAACTGAGCGAGGGCGGACGGAGAATCTACTCGGAGGATGATCTGAAGCGTATGAAGATCATCTGCTTTCTGAGAGATCTTGATATGTCCATTGACAGCATCGGTGAACTGATGAAAGAGGAGCATCCTCAGAATGTTATCTCGATTCTGTTAGAGCAGCAGGAACAGTCGCTTCGCAGTGAAATAAGTGAACGGCAGGCAAAGCTTGACGCACTTGCAGAACTGAAAAAATCTGTAAAGGATACGGAAAATTTCTCCTTCGAATCCATCGGTGACGTAGCTTATCAGATGAAAAACAAAAAGAAACTCAGAAAAATCAGAGGAGTCATCCTCACAGCAGGAATCATTATCGACATTATCGAAGTCGCTACAATTGCCCTGTGGGCAGCAAAGGGCATATGGATGCCCTTTGTGCTGGGACTTTGCATCATGATACCCTTGGGCATATGGGCGACCATCTACTACATGAACCATGTTGCCTACATCTGTCCGGAGTGCCATGAGGTATTTCAGCCGTCCAAAAAGGAAATGTTTTTTGCACTTCATACTCCCACAACACGCAAACTGACTTGCCCATGCTGCGGTCACAAGGGCTATTGCGTTGAGGTCGCAGCACCGGAGGAGGCGAAGGAGGCTGAGGCATGAAAGCTATAATGAAAAAGGCACTCATATTCACACTGTGTCTCATACCGATTTCTGCAATTGCCGGAATCTTCGCTGCAATATATCAGTTTGACGTATATGACCCTGCCATGCTTGACGAGATGATATCTCAAATAGGAAACAAGACTGCACTTATAGCCATTACCGCAGTACAGACAGTTATGTATGCTGTTTTCTGTGGATTTTTTGGATACATCCTTGCGGAAAAGCTTGGACTTATGCGCTCCTTCGGATTGGAGAAAAAGAAACTGCTGCATGTACTTATTATCACACTTGCCATGGGCGTGGTGCTCAGTCTGGACTATTGGACATTCGGAGCAGCAGAGCCTGCGCTCAGAGATGGTACGGCTTCGGGACTTACTCCGGAAGCTTTTATCGGTTCTGTTCTCTACGGCGGTATCATCGAGGAAGTCATGATTCGTCTGTTCATGATGTCGCTTATCGCATTCCTCGCATGGAAAATATTCTTCCGTAAACATGAGAAAGCACCCACAGGCGTAATAATCGCAGCCAATATTATTGCTGCCATTCTCTTTGCAGCAGGTCATCTTCCTGCAACTATAGCAATGTTCGGAGAGCTTACGCCGCTGATATTATTCCGCTGTTTCCTGATGAACGGAGGCTTCGGACTGGCGTTCGGCTGGCTCTATCAGAGATACGGCATCCAGTATGCCATGCTTGCGCATGCCGGCTGTCATATCGTCTCAAAGGTCATCTGGCTGGCATTTATCTGATTATACTATTATAATAGAAATATATGGTATAATATTGCCCATCATAGGATAATATTGCCATGCGTTTTGCTGCAAAGCCTTGTTTTCTGTGGCACAATCTACAAAAAAATACCTGTGGAATTGTAGGAATGGACTAATTTTTCTTCATTCAAGAAAAGTAATTGCAATTTTTGGTGAGATGTGCTAAAATAATCATGGCATATTTGAGCCCGACTATTTGTTTTTTTGGAAGGAGTCTATTATGAACATTAAAAATCTGAAGACAAAGGCGGTTGCAATTGCAGCAGCAGCGGCAATGGCAATCAGCGGAACTGTATGTACAACAAGTGCATATGCAGCAGACAGTGTGACAGAAGCAGGGGCAGGACAGGTTCTGCAGGCTGCGGGTATGTACACTGTTTCTCCGGCACAGACCATCGTTTACAGCCAGCTTCCGGCAACTGACAAGATGATCGGTTTCAGCTGGGCTGATTTCGGCATCAGCACAAGCGAAACCATTCAGAAGGTAGAGATCAATGTTTCCACTCCGGGTTCTTCCATCGGTAAGTGGCAGGGTGCATTCGGCTCCTCTACAACAGACGCTGCGAACGGATACTGGACACAGACTGAAGATATGGAACAGACCATCAGCGGTAAGAGCGGTACCATTACATGGGAAGTGGATTCTGCAACAGCAGCGATCATCCAGACTCAGTACGGCGGCGAACTGAAGTGGGGTATCTGGTGGATCGACTGCGGTACGGTTGTAGTGGATACTATCAACGTATATACTGATGCTTACACAGGCGGCAGCGGTGACAGCGGCAATACAGGCGACAGCGGAAACACCGACACAAGCGGCGGTTATAAGATCGAACCGGCACAGACCATCGTATACAGCCAGCTTCCGGCAACTGATAAGATGATCGGCTGGGATTGGGCAGACTTTGGTATCGGCACAAATGAGAAGATCCAGAAGGTAGAGATCAACATCTCCACACCGGGCTCTTCCATCGGTAAGTGGCAGGGTGCATTCGGCTCCTCCACAACAGACGCTGCAAATGGCTATTGGACACAGACTGAAGATATGGAGCAGACTGTCAGCGGTAAGAGCGGCACCATTACATGGGAAGTAGATTCTGCAACAGCTGCAATTATCCAGACTCAGTACGGCGGACAGCTGAAGTGGGGTATCTGGTGGATTGACTGCGGTACCGTTGTAGTTGACTCTATCGTAGTTTACACCGACAAGAGCGGTCAGGCTGCAACCACAACCACAACCACAACCACCA
>JAFURN010000144.1 GCA_017480865.1 Ruminococcus sp.
ATCAAATGAGCAAACCAAATTCCGCATCGTAAAAGAGGTACAATTTCAAGCAAGCACATCCAGGATATCTTGTTACAGTATGAAGAAAAGATCATATGCGGAATTTGAAACGTAGCAAAAGAGGGAGCGAAGCGACCAATTTTTGCGGACGGTACGAGTAAAGTAAATCTAAGAGAATAAAATCCTTGTGGAACAAGGCTCGTACCGTCCGCAGGATTCTTGCACTTCGTGCTTCTCTCCTGCTATGTTTTAAATTCCGCATATTTTCTTTGCTGCGTACTGCACAAGGCTTTCTTGGATTGGCTTGACCGTATGGGAAAGTTTTTTTGCATGCGGAATTTGGTTTTTCACTTTTGAAAAAGCACGTAATTGAAAAGCCAGGAGTTTCGCCGTCTGCGGACGGCGACCAGCTTACGCAGCTGGACCGCGCAAGCTGGAGCCAGCTTGACCGCCTTTCTGCCTTGGGCAGTTCGCACGCTAAACTACAATTTTCCACAACAATTCGAATGAAACTATTTCCTGTTTCCCCCGGATTCCAGCTGCTATATAATGCACAAAATATGTACGAAACGTTTGTGCGAAATATAGAAATTACATTTTTTGAAGAAAAAGTGTAGACGATCAGAGAGAAGTGTGATATGATATGAATATAAAAGATGTACAGGTGTATATTGCCAATGTTATTATGAAGCCCGACCATGATAATAGAAGCTGTATCAGAACGCTGATGATATATCAGCATAATTTGAAAGGGTGAATTCTATGAAAAAATGGATGGCAATTCTCACAGCAATGACAATGATGTCTGCGTCTATGATGTCTGTAACTGCGGCTGAAGCTGTACAGGGTGATGTCGACCAGGATGGCGTTCTCACAGGACACGATGCAGCAATGGTTTCCCGTCATCTTCTGGACGATAGCTACACACTGACCGAAGAGCAGCTGGCATTTGCTGATATCAACGAAGACGGCACTGTAGACCAGACGGATGCGGATATGCTCTACGAAGTACAGGAGTATCATCTGGGCGATGTGGTTGATGGAATGAACGACCCGTGGCGTCCTCATATTAGTGATGCCGCAGCGATTCTTGAGTATTATGCACATAAGGCGATCGGCAAGGAGTATGCATTTACAGAATTGCAGAAGAATCTTGCGGATCTGGACCTGGATGGCGATGCTGATATGAGCGATGCGCATTTTGCTCTGATGATGTATGCCCGGATTGCGGCTTCTTTGGGTATTGCTTTTGCAGACGAGGGTATTTACTACTGCTCATCTGATATAAACAGCCCGGCACATCTGATGTAAGTCTGATGCGTGAAGCAGGATCTGATCCATAATATATGAAAAAGCCTCTCCGGAATAAACCAGAGAGGCTTCTTGTTTTGCTTATACTCAAAGCTGCGTGGAATAATTCGGTGCTTCCTTGGTGATCTGGATATCATGCGGATGGCTCTCAATCAGACCAGCACTTGTGATCTGAACGAACTTTGCCTTCTTGTGCATATCCGGAATGGTAGGACAGCCGCAGTAGCCCATACCGGAGCGGATGCCGCCGATCAGCTGGAATACGCTGTCCGCAACGCTTCTCTTGTACGGAACACGTCCTTCTACGCCTTCGGGAACCAGCTTCTTTGCGCCCGCCTGGAAGTAACGGTCCTTGGAACCGCATGCCATAGCAGCCAGACTGCCCATGCCGCGGTATACCTTGAACTGTCTGCCCTGATAGATCTCAGTATCTCCAGGAGATTCCTCACAGCCAGCCAGCAGAGAGCCGAGCATAACGACATTTGCGCCGGCAGCAATTGCCTTTACGATATCGCCGGAATACTTGATACCGCCGTCAGCGATAACCGGGATTCCGTGCTTCTGTGCAACTCTTGCTACATCATATACAGCTGTGATCTGGGGAACGCCGATACCTGCAACCACACGGGTCGTACAGATAGAGCCGGGACCAATACCAACCTTGACTGCATCAGCACCAGCAGCAATCAGATCCTCAGCTGCTTCCGCCGTAGCGATGTTGCCTGCGATAACCGGAATATCCGGATATGCAGCCTTTACCTTCTTCAGGCATTCCATAATATTCTTGCTGTGACCATGTGCAGAGTCCAGAACCAGAACGTCAACCTGTGCTTCAATGAGCGCACCGGCACGTTCCAGAACGTCAGCAGTAATGCCGATCGCAGCTCCGCAGAGCAGTCTGCCTCTGGAATCACGTGCGGAATTGGGATACTGTACAGCCTTTTCGATGTCCTTGATCGTAATGAGTCCCTTCAGATATCCGCCTTCATCCACCAGCGGCAGCTTCTCGATTTTGTGGCGGCGCAGGATCTCCTGTGCATCGTCCATGGTCGTGCCGACCGGTGCAGTGATCAGGTTGTCCTTGGTCATTACATTGCCGATCTTTTCGTTGAAATCGGTCAGGAAGCGCATATCACGGTTTGTGATGATGCCGACCAGCTTGCCCTGGTTGTCTACGATCGGAACGCCGGAAATCTTATATTTACCCATGAGGCTGTCTGCATCTGCAACCACATGGTCTTCTGTCAGAGAGAACGGATTGGCAATAACGCCGTTTTCAGAACGCTTTACCTTATCTACTTCGTCCGCCTGCTGTTCGATGGTCATAGTCTTATGGATGATACCAATACCGCCTTCACGTGCAATGGCAATTGCCATCTTTGCTTCGGTTACAGTATCCATTGCAGCAGTCATAATCGGTGTGTTCAGTTCAACACCCTTTACGAGAGTTGTGTGCAGATCAATCATATTCGGCGTTACATCAGAAGCACCAGGGATCAGCAGTACATCGTCAAATGTCAGTCCCTGCTTGCCGAACTTGTCAGAACACATTTCTGTTACCATATTATCGCCCTCCATCATATATGACGTTCCGCTTCCTGCGGCATACGCCGTTTGCGTTTTGATATTAGATAAATGATACTCTATTTTGCCTTTTTTGTCAAGTGGAAACTGCTGTTTTTCTGTAACTATGGATTGAATTTTTTTGAAGAAAGGAAGTTCGTGCCGGATTTGCTTTATCAGTGGTTTGTTTCGCTTCATCGTAGGTTTACTTCACCCTCTCCCCCCCCTCTGCCCGTTTTTAATGGGATGCAGCTTTGCCTTCTTTTTTTATTTTCAGAGAATAAAAAAGCATCATAGACAGAGGACATATCAGGGGAAAGCAGAGTTCGGTTTTCATATTGAATATGAGGATTCGGGTGGGAGGACGCGCTTAAAAATGAGCAGAGGGGGTAGGGGGATCAGGAAAGAGCGTGCAGAGAGAAAACCTAAGGAGGGACAGGGGGAGATGCTCATTTTTGTTCCAGTTTTATATTTCTCCCCCTGTCCCCCTTGGGTTGTCTCTTTGCATTCCCAACAGCCTTTAAAGGCTGAAGCGGACTTCCGATGAAGCGAAACAACTCCAAAAAAGATCGACATTCCTTTTTATACCTTGACAAAACGCGTAGAATTGCATATAATAGTAATGGAAAGACGCAGCAGTTAGAGTAACTCGCAGGAGAATGCTTCAGAGAGTATCGGGCAGGTGTGACGATATGCATCCGGCGAACGAAGTGCAACTGTCAGTCGGTCCGGGGAAGGTGCTTCGACACTGCGTATCCGGTCCCGTTTCGCCTGCGTTAAGGGCATTGAGTGAGAAATCAGAGTGGAACCGTGGCTTGCGCCGCCTCTGTCAGATACCTGTGGTGTATCTCAGAGGGGCTTTTTTTATGCCTGTCCACAAGCAACGAAAGGCGGTGTTTCCTTGTTTCGGCAACTGAAAGAAGATATTGCTGTCGTGAAAGAAAAAGACCCTGCTGCACGAAGCAGCTTTGAAATATTCCTGACCTATTCCGGGCTGAAGGCAGTCCGCAGCTACCGCAGAGCGCATTGGTTCTATGAGCATGGCTTTTTTACCATTGCCCGCATTATCTCCCAGCGTTCCCGGCATAAAACCGGCATTGAAATTCATCCCGGCGCACAGATCGGAAAGGGACTTTTCATTGACCACGGTATGGGCGTTGTTATTGGAGAGACGACGATCATCGGCGACAACTGCCTGCTGTATCAGGGCGTGACTCTGGGCGGTACGGGTAAGGATAAGGGCAAGCGTCATCCGACGCTGGGCAATAATGTCATGGTAGGCGCAGGTGCAAAGGTCCTCGGACCCATTGAGATCGGGGATAATGTGAAGGTTGCAGCGAATGCTGTTGTTTTAAAGCCCATTCCTGCCAACTGTACAGCAGTGGGCGTACCGGCACGTGTGGCAGTCCGTGACGGCGTGAAGGTAGAACAGGATCTTGACCATGTACACTATCCGGATCCCACGATGCAGGATATTACAGAGCTGCGGACCGGCATGCAGCAGCTGCGGTCTGAGGTGGATAGCCTGGAGCATCAGTATGAGATCGATCATGAGCATCTGGAACAGCTGGAGCAGCTGGAACAGACGAAAAATAAAGGAGAGAAATAACATGAAAATTTACAACACCATGTCCCGGAAGACAGAAGAACTCGTTCCCATGGAGGAAAACCACGTGCGTATTTACGCATGTGGTCCCACCGTATACAACTACATTCATATCGGCAATGCACGTCCCATTTGTGCATTTGATGTACTGCGCCGCTATCTCAGGTACAAGGGCTATAAGGTGACCTATGTGCAGAACTTTACCGACGTGGATGACAAGATCATCCGCCGTGCCAACGAAGAGGGCGTGGATTCTCTGGAGATCTCTGAGCGTTATATTGCGGAGTATAAGACCGATGCCCATGGTCTGAATGTTATGGATGCGGATGTGCATCCCAAGGTAACGGAGAGTATGGATCTGATTATCAACATTGTGAAAAAGCTTGTGGAATCCGGTCACGCTTATGAGAGAAACGGCGATGTGTATTTCCGCACCCGTTCCTTCGAAACCTACGGCAAGCTGTCGGGTCAGCCCATTGAGGAGCTTCAGTCCGGCGCACGTATTGATGTAAACGATATCAAGGACGACCCGCTGGATTTCGCTGTATGGAAGAGTGCGAAACCGGGCGAGCCTTACTGGGATTCCCCCTGGGGCAAGGGCAGACCGGGCTGGCACATTGAATGCTCTGCCATGTCCAGTCACTATCTGGGCGAGACTCTGGATATCCACTGCGGCGGTCAGGATCTGATCTTCCCCCATCATGAAAATGAGATCGCACAGAGTGAGGCGGCATCCGGCAAGACCTTCTCCAACTACTGGATGCACAACGGCTATATCAACATTGATAACAAGAAGATGTCGAAATCCCTGGGCAACTTCTTCACCGTCCGTGAGGTGGCAGAAAAGTACGGCTACGAGGTCATCCGTTATATGATGGTGCAGGCGCACTACAGAAGTCCCATCAACTATTGCAAGGACCTGCTGGATGCATGCAAGGCATCTCTGGAAAGACTGTATACATGCCGTGAGACGCTGGACCGTGCAATGGGTGCAGCAGCATCCGGCATCGTTTCTGAGGAGGCAGAGGCATTGTTTGCACAGCGCCGTCAGCAGTTTGAAGCAGCCATGGAGGAGGACCTCAATACTGCGGATGCAGTATCTGCGCTGTTCGAACTGGTAAGAGATCTGAACAGAATGTGCGCAGACAACAGCACATCCAGGGAGCAGCTGGAGGCAGGTGCACAGCTGTTTGATGCCATCACAGAGGTGCTGGGTATTCTCTATAACCGCAGGAAGGCAGACGAGATCCCGGCAGAGGTGCTGGCACTGGCAGAGGAACGTGCTGCTGCAAGAAAGGCAAAGAATTTTGCCGAGGCAGACCGTCTCCGTGATGCGATCGCAGCACTTGGCTGGCAGATCAAGGAAACCCGTCAGGGTACAGAAATTACAAAGTTATAAGTGAGGTTGCAATATGGCACGTTTCAGCAAGCCGGCGATCCGCAGAATGACCATTCTGCTGTTTGTCATGGCAGCACTTAGTCTGACGTTGTTCTCATGCAGCACCTATTGTGCGCAGAGTCAGCAGACTTATATTGATATGAGTTCGGTTACGCTCCTTCAGCTGGAGGAGCCTGCCGATGATGCTCCTGCGGTAGTGATCCATACTACCGAGGGCGATATTACTGCTGTCCTCTATCCGGAGGAAGCCCCCAATTACGTTGCCCAGTTTATGCGTCTTGCAGAGGAAGGCTACTACGACGGAACCTATGTATTCCAGGTAGAAAAGGATGTGTATTTCTCCGCCGGCAGCCCGGAAAATGACGGTGTGATCGGTGCGACCGCAGCGGCGGCTCCGGAGGAGAATGTAGCCGTGGAGACCTCTGCGAATCTGTGGCCCTTCCGGGGGGCACTCTGTGTTCCGCTGACCGGTCACGACCGGAGCTTCTGGAATAATCTCTTCGGACAGGCAGCAGACTACTGCGGCACACGGTTCCTTGTGTGTGATACCATTGAATTTGATGAAGCTACGATCGCAGACATTCAGGCGGTGGATGCATCTGCAAAGCAGATCTCCGATGCCTTTGTGGAACGGGGCGGTATTCCGAACTATGCCCAGCAGATGACCATCTTCGGGCAGGCATACGGCGAGGAGAGTTTTGCGACCATTGATGCGATCACATCCGCTGCTGTCAAGGCGGCTGCGGAGGAGACTGCGTACACGGCTCCGGCAGAGGATATCCTCATTGAAACCATTGAAGTGACCACATGGGGCGAGATTTGTCAGTAAAAAGGCAGAAAAATGCCTTAGAAAAATCGTGCGGATTAGCAGAAAATAACAAATTCAAAAAATAACATCATAGAATTACTTTACAAATGCAGAAATGTAGTGTATAATAATAAGGCTATATCGTAAAATAATGATGTTGTATGGTTCTGAATGATGAAGTAAGCTGATTTTTTGAAAAAATGGTTCTAAAAAAGATAAGGATATACATTGAATGAGGATGTAAGCGGTGACGATCTGCACCGCTGCCGTGAACAAAGGAACAGAAGCATGTGCAGCTGCACAGAAAAGAGAGAGATCCTGTTCCGATGAAGGAGAGAATAAGAGTTTGGATAAGTTTGTGATAAAGGGCGGACGCCGTCTGTCCGGCGAGATTGAAGTCAGCGGTGCAAAAAATGCCGCAGTAGCACTGATTCCGGCAATTCTGCTTTGCGATGAGCCTTGTATTCTGGAAAATGTTCCGGATATCAGCGATGTTTCCATGAGCATGCGTATTATGTCTGAAATGGGCGCAAAGGTGGAGATCATCGATTCCACGACTGTGCGGATCTCTGCGGAGGGTCTGAAGAATTTCTGTGTGCCTTATGAGAGTGCCCGCCGTATGCGCGCATCCTATTATTTTCTGGGTGCACTGCTGGGAAGATTCAGCAAGGCGAGAGTTTCCATGCCCGGCGGATGCCCGCTCGGTGACCGTCCCATTGACCAGCATCTGAAGGCATTTGCTGCTCTGGGTGCGAAGTGCAGCATTGAGCATGGTATGGTGGATCTGTTTGCACAGAAGCTTGTAGGTGCGCAGATTTACTTAGATGTCGTTTCTGTCGGTGCAACGATGAATGCCATGCTGGCAGCGGTACGTGCAGAGGGTCTGACGGTGATCGAAAATGCTGCCAAGGAGCCGCATATTGTGGACCTGGCGAATTTCCTGAATTCCATGGGTGCTGATATTATGGGCGCAGGTACGGATGTCATCAAGATCCGCGGCGTGAAGCAGCTGCATGGTACGACTTATTCTGTGGTTCCCGATCAGATTGAGGCTGGAACCTTTATGGTGGCTGCTGCTGCAACCGGCGGTGACGTTATGATCAAGAATGTCATTCCGAAGCATCTGGAGCCGATCACATCCAAGCTGCGCAAGATCGGCGTAAACGTGGATGAATATGACGACAGTGTGCGTGTATGGGTGGATGGTCCGCTGGTGCGCACGAATATCAAGACGATGCCCCACCCGGGCTTCCCGACAGATATGCAGCCGCAGATGACAACGCTGCTGACTCTGGCAGAGGGCACGAGCATTGTGACAGAGGGCGTATGGGAGCAGCGGTTCCGCTATGTGGATGAACTGCGCAGAATGGGTGCAGATATTTCCGTTGACGGCAAGGTTGCGGTTGTGGAAGGTACGGGAAAGCTGACTGGTGCGCCGGTAAAGGCATGTGATCTCCGTGCAGGTGCTGCGCTGATCATTGCAGGTCTTGCTGCCAAGGGCATTACAGAGATCGAGGATATCTATCATATCGAGCGTGGTTACAGCAATCTGGCAGAGAAGCTGCGCAGGGCTGGTGCGGATATTGAGAAGGTCTCCACACCGGTTGCAACGATCCGTGAGGTTGTGAATGGTTAATTCAGAAAATAGGGGCTGTTTCACAACAGCCCCTTGTTTTGCTTTTCTGATCCCTTCGACCTGTGAAAAAACTTTTATAACCGGGTGATTCTATGGCACGATTTTATTCCTTATTCAGCGGCAGCAAGGGCAATGCTTCCCTTGTCTCCGCAGGAGGCAGCAGCCTTCTTATAGATGCAGGCGTTTCCTGTAAGCAGCTGCTCATCTCCCTGGCAGAGCGTGAGATCCCTGTCGGTTCCATTGAGGGGATCCTCATTACGCATACCCATATTGACCACATCCGGGGTCTGCGTGTGCTTTGCAAAAAACTCTCTGCAAAGGTTTACGGGACTGCGGAAACCCTGAATGCCCTTCTGGAGGCGGGACATATCACCGAAAATCAGGTGGGCATGGACCTTCCTCCCTATGACTATGCGCTGGGTGATTTTTCGGTACAAGCCTTTCCCACGGAGCATGATGCATGGGGCAGCTGCGGCTACCGTATTACCACCTCTGATGAACGTCAGTGCGCGGTCTGTACGGATCTGGGCGTGGTGACGGATACGGTACATAATGCGGTCAGCGGCTGTGACCTTGTGCTGCTGGAATCCAACTATGATGTGAATATGCTGCGCTGCGGCGGATATCCGGCTTGCCTCAAGGCAAGAATTGCCGGGCGGCAGGGGCATCTTTCCAATAAGGAATGTGCGGATGAAGCGCATCGGCTCATCGGAACAGGCACCACACGGCTGATTCTGGGGCATCTCAGCCAGGAGAATAACACGCCCCATCTGGCACAGCGCACTGTGCAGGAGAAGCTTACACAAGACTATATGTGCGGCACGGATTATCTGCTTTATGTGGCAGAGCCGCAGGGAATGAAAGAGATGGTGATTTTCTGATGCAGACCATACAGATCCTGGCATACGGAAAGCTGAAGGAGAAATATCTGAGAGATGCGGCGGCGGAATATGAGAAGCGTCTTTCCCGGTACTGTACGGTAAAATGTGTGGAACTGGAACCGACAGCGCTTCCGGAAAAGGCATCGGAAAAGGAGATCGCTGCTGCACTGGAAAAGGAAGGACAGCAGCTGCTCAAGCGGATGAAGGGCTTTTGCATTGCGATGTGTATTGAAGGGAAAATGCTGAGCAGTGTACAGCTTTCGGAGAAGCTTGTCCAGACGGCGGTGGGCGGAGACAGTACGGTAACATTTCTCATCGGCAGCTCCTACGGACTTTCCCCTGAGGTGAAGCGTGCAGCGGACCTGAGGCTGTCCATGTCCCCATGACGTTCCCCCATCAGCTGGCAAGAGTCATGCTCTATGAGCAGATCTACCGCAGCTTTCAGATCCAGTCGGGCAGCAGATATCATAAGTAATAAGATTCTTCATTTACCCTAACAATAAAAATAGGTTCTATTCTAATTGTTGGGGTAAATTGTAGTTTATCGGGTGAACTGCCGAAGGCAGAAAGGCGGTCAAGCTGGCGCCAGCTTGCCGGGTCCAGGGCGGGCAGCCCTGGTCGCTCTCCGCAGAGAGCGAAACTCCTGGCTTTTCAATTACGTGCTTTGGAGGCGAATGAGCAAACCAAATTCCGCATTGTAAAAGAGGTACAATCTCGAATAAGTACATCCAGGATATCTTGCTATAGTGTGGAGAAAAGATCATATGCGGAATTTGAAACGTAGCAAAAGAGGGAGCGAAGCGACCAATTTTTGCGGACGACACGAGTAAAGTGAATCTAAGAATCAGGACATTATACAGAC
>JAFURN010000145.1 GCA_017480865.1 Ruminococcus sp.
AAGGCGAACTCACCTTTTTCCTTCTGCACTCTGTCCTTACTTCCGGTCACATCAATTGGTTTTCTGGGATCAAAGGCAGATGATGATTTCACCTCGGGATTCTGTGTGCAATCAATCGGTTTTCTGGGATCGAAGGAACGGTTTCCAGAGACATCTGCAGAAGTCTTTTCCGGAACTCTGGGCGCACTTACCTCTGCCATCATCTTAATCCCCCACTTTCCGTCCATATTCTCAGATCATCCAGTCTGTTTAATTCTACATATACATAATCTGTTACAATCGCCTGAATAATACGACCGCTGATTTTTCGATCCATCTCACGTCCTGCAATCTCTATCAGAATCTTTTCTGCATACTTCGTCCATTCAGCAGCATCAGATGTATTCTGATATGCTTGTTCAATTGCAGCTCGTACTCTCGGAAGCAGTGCCGACATAATCGGAGCAAGCCGAACCATATCCGGCTCTGAGGACGGATTGTGCAGCATTCTGATTGCCGCAATCTGAACAGATGCCCCCATTCCAAGTGCCTTGAGTTTGGGGAGAATATCCGCTTCAAGGACTTCTTTTGCAACGGCTTCTCCTCTACTCAGAAGTTCCGCAATATACACGCTGTCCGCAGGATGTTTCTGTGCAGCTGCTGATTTGGAATGTGTATATGTATACTTTCCTTCCGGAATCTCAAACTTGTCAATCTTACAAAGTACAGGCGCAATCCAGTCATTCTGGTAAATCACTGCACCACCCCGTTCCAGCTTTGTCAGTTCCTGAAGCTGATTTTCATTCAGACCAACCGACAGACCAGTCAATTCACAATCCGAACGATCGGCAAGACGCAGAATCACCTTCGTGTTTGTATTACGGATCACCGCACGATCCAGCAGTGCCGGAGACTGGTCCGCAATGATAAAGCCTTCACCATAGGTACGCATTTCTGCAATGGAATTTGTCAGCATTTCAACGGATTTACCAAGCAGGTTCGAACTCTCTGCATGCTGCTCGGAAGACGTATGCTTCAGCAAGTGATGCGCTTCCTCCAGAACTGTAATGTGTCTGAGCGGAGCATTCATTTCGTCCTGTGCCATGCGATATTCCTGCAGTTTCAGTACGAGCATACCCATGATCAATGATTTTGTTTCAGCAGAACCCACACGGCTCAGATCTACAATTACATTCCGATCAAACAGATCTGCATCTGCAATCTCATCGGATGAGAAAATCAAGCCATTGATTCCGTTTGAAAGGGAATTCAGACGGGTAAGCAAAGACCCCTTATAGGCACCCTTATTCTCGGTATCGTATTCGCTGCTGTCAATAATAGACTTGATATTGCGAGCCACATCGGCAAATGAAGGATACAGATCCTCTCCGTATTCATTTATGGATTCCGTCAGATTCCAACCACAGTCTGTATACGCCTTTTCCACTGCACTTTTCAGAACAGCGGGCATTGCAGCATACATGGGCCAGCACACATTGAATATCTCAACAAGACGATCCAGATGCTCCAGAACATGAATACGATGCGGGAAGCTGAAGGGATTGATTTTCAACAAGGGTGCAGTGTGCGGATTTGCGCCATATACATGCACATCAAGATTCTGTCCGAACACGTGTTTGTACTCGCCCTTTGCAGGCTCAATCACAAGGAACGGAATCTGTTCCTGACTGCTTCTGCACAGCTTATCCAGAATGTTGTATACTGCGTTGCTCTTTCCTGAACCGGTTGCGCCAGTTATGAATGTGTGCATCGTCATGGAATCCCGCTGCAAAGCAACCTTTGTTGTATATTCCTTTCCCATGTGAAAGATTCTGCCCAGTTCAAATGATGCCTTATCTTCCCGGTTGTTGTGATACGCTACAACCTCCCTGGCAAATTCGGCATGTTCAATTACAGGCAGTCCGCAGACTGATTTACGAGGCAGACCCATCTGAATCGCCAGTTCATTCGTGCTGGTCATCGCTGCCGGGGAAATCATCACCTGACGGCTTGCATCATAGTCAAATCCGGAATAGCAGAAGCGTGGATGGCGGAATTTCAGGAGATATTCCTTCAGGAGCAGATCCTCACTGGATGCAATATCCCATGTGTTGATTGCAGAATGCTCCAGGCATGTCTGTTCTCCGGAAATGAGAGAGCGATAGATGCTGGCAGCGGTTTCTGATGTACCCCGATTATCCGCAAGGAAATAGGCGGCAAATTCCCACATGCCTGCGCTCTCACATTCTTCAATCCGTTTGAGCTGCTTGTCAATTTTTTCCATCATTGCAAGAAGCGTTTTATTCTGCGCATTCAGTGTGATTCCCTGGGAGCTGCCCAGCGTACTGGAAAGGGTGCGTGAATTCATCAGGCTGAATCCATTTGCTACAGAATAAGATGTACCCTTCTGTTCATTGGTTCCATGGCTTTCACCCAGTGATGTACTCCGGCTGAGGGTTTCGCCTGTTGTGTCAGCAGCAGAGGAGCTTGTGCCATGAGTAAGGGTTTTGTTGACAGCAGCCGCAAGACTTGTTGATTGATTGCGGCTGCGTGAAGTGCCATTTGTTTTGCTTGACGATGTACCTGTGGTTCTGGTGTAGCTGTGATTATAATTTACACTGGCAGATTCGCCGGCATGAACAACACCCACACCACCACCTACATAGGTACCTACTGACCCGCCTACTGTATCGCCATGGGCTGTGGACTGGGACTCTCCCTTTGTGGAAGAACGTGAAACTGTAGCAGAGATTCCTGGTGTATTGGTTTTTGTCTTACTCGTGCCA
>JAFURN010000146.1 GCA_017480865.1 Ruminococcus sp.
AGGCCGTGCACCAGCCTCCTCCGGCACACTCAGAGCAGACACCGAAGCAATCAGGGCAGATAATGCAATCGCCGCTGGTCTCGCACGCTCCGCAGCTATCGCAATGGGTTAAGCCTTCTTTCGCGCAGTCCGAGCAAACTTCGCACTCATAGCAGAATTCAGAACACTCTTCGCAGCGTAAGCAGTAGTCGCAGTAAAAGACCTCATATAAACACACATAGCAGTCCGGGCAATGGTAGCCGCCTTCTTCTACCAAGCACTCGGCGCAGGCACCGCATGCTTCGCAGTAGTCAACACAGTCTGCACAAGAGCGGCAGTACCCGCAGTATTCCACCTCATCAAGGCAGGCGCCGCATCCGCAGTGATCCTCGTCGGCGATGCAGCAGTCCGGGCACTTAAAATCGTGTGCCTCGCACAGCTCAGCGCAGTTCTCGCAGGCCGCCCAGCATTCACCGCAGAGCTGATATTCACCCGGGCAGTTGCCGCAGGTTTCGCAGTGGTCGCCGTTTTCAAAGGCGCACCAGAAGCACAAATTGCAGTAATCGCACCAGCCGTATTCCTGGCAGTTTTTGCACAGCCAGCAGCTAGTGCAGAATTCATCATCGCTTTCGCAGCCCTCGCCGCAGTTCTCGCAGTGGGCGCCGGAATCTGCTGCACACTCAAAGCACAGCTGGCAGGTTTCACACCAGCCGGCGCATTCCTCGCAGCGGCCGCACTCTTCGCAGAGTGTTACATCATCCTGGCATTTGCCGCAGCTCTCGCAGTGCGTACCGCGATCTACGGTGCAATCCGGGCAGACATAGCCGCAGCCCTCGCACAGATCACTCTCGGCAAAGCATTCCTCGCAGTCGCTGCAGTGATGCTTCTCGTAGCATTCATCGTTGTCGGACTCCTTGCTGCAGTGGTCACCGCCTGAGCAGATCCAGTCGTCTCCGAGAAAGGCTCCGCAGTACTCGCAGTCCGCCTCCTGATCCCACGCATGGACGTGAAGCGTCGCCGTCGGAACCATGCTGAAGATCATCACAAGTGTTATCAAAACACTTATAAATTTTTTTGTTCTCATAAAAGGATTCTCCTTTCGGATTTTTATTTGCCATACATAATTCAGTTTCCTCCCGATGTATGGCATCCGGGAGGATGACTACATTTCGATTCCGGAAACTCCGGCTCCGTCACAGACCAATGGAAATACCCTGTCATAACGATGCCAACGATGACACCAGATAGCTTCCGGTAACGGACGTGTAGAAGAAGGCATCTATCACATGGTCTTTTTTCAACTGTGTGACTTTGCGTGCAAGATCCGGTGCAGCATTGTCATCACAGAGAAATACTACCTTGCATCCGGAATTGCTGCTGCGCACCTTTCTGATTTCATCTAACCTTGCATTTACTGTTGTTCCGGGGTTATAAGAAACTTCCATCAGCCAGATATCCGCATCTGTCATTTCATACGCATCCAGACCGTTTGCATATATTTCCGGTGCAATAAGATTAGGCTCGAATTCGCCGCTGCCTTTCAAGGCCCGGACAACAGCTTCTGACAGAAGCCCGTTTTTGATACTGACAAGAACTTTCTTCACAAACGTTCCTCCTTTCAAACTAAATTCTGATTAGTCCGCCTTATTATATATTTTAGTATTATGATCGGTTCTGCACATCGTACTTTCGTGCAAAAAAAGAAAAAGCGCTGACATCATGACAGGGTCACCTGACAGCACTTTTTTGAAAAATAAAGGTTATTTATATTTTTTTATCGTTGATAATCAGTCCACAATCTCTGGCACGGACAGCCAGCTCTGTGCGGTTTCGGAAACCGGTTTTGTCCCGCATGGATTGAATATGACCTTTCACCGTTCGCAGGGACATATGAAGCTTTTCTGCAATAGCTGCATCGCTCTCTCCTGCCACCACCTCACGCAGAACTTCCAGCTCCCGATCAGTCAACCCATCACTTGTGATATATCCAAATGAAAGAGAGGGAGTGGCGTCAGGGTATATCTGTTCACCTGCTATGGTTCGATCCATGATATCAAGTATGTTTTCCGCCGTCGCGGTTTTATACCAAAAGCTGTCCACCCCGGCCTTTTGGGCACGGTCAATAAAACTGCATTCCGGCTGACCGGTGATAATGATGATTTTGATATTCGGAAAGCTATGCTTAATCTTCCCTGCTACATCAATCCCGTTAGAGTATAATGCGGTACAGACATCCATCAGAATCAGCTCAACCCGATTCGTGTGGCAGCAAAACTCTGCAAACGCCGCACTCTCCACAGAAGGAAGCAGTTCATACTTGCCGCTTTGTCTGACATAAAGTTCCAGAAGTTGTCTGTCCAAGGGTGCA
>JAFURN010000147.1 GCA_017480865.1 Ruminococcus sp.
ACAATTTCACCGATTTTACGAACTTTGTACGCAAGGACTCATCACGCCCCCTGGGGGGCATTAAGCAGACTTTTCGTACGAAGTATGTTAAGAGGGGGGATATGCGGTGCAGCTGGCTCCAGCTGCAAACTACAATTTACCTTACCGACTTGAACAGAACCTTTTTGATTGGGGGAGAAATACTTGAATTTGTATACCGATAAGGACAGATCCTATATGAGAAGGGCAATCGAGCTTGCCAGAAGAGGAACCGGCTTTGTGAACCCGAATCCGCTTGTTGGTGCAGTGATCGTCAAGGACGGCAGGATCATCGGTGAAGGCTGGCATGCGAAATGCGGTGATCTTCATGCAGAGCGTCATGCTTTGAAAAACTGTACGGAGTCTCCGGAGGGTGCGGATATTTATGTGACCCTTGAGCCATGCTGTCACCACGGCAAGCAGCCGCCTTGTACGGAGGCTGTGACAGAAGCCGGTATCCGCAGGGTGTTCGTAGGCTCCTACGATCCGAACCCTCTGGTCAGCGGAAAGAGCCGGAAGGTTCTGAAGGAAGCCGGAATCGAAACCTTTTATGATGTGCTGACAGAGGAGTGCGATGCGCTCAACCCCTTCTTTTTCCATTATATGAAAACAAAACTGCCGTATGTCATCTGTAAATATGCCATGTCCGCAGATGGTAAGATCGCCTGCGGAAACGGGGATTCCAAATGGGTCACCGGGGAGCAGGCACGTGCGCATGTGCAGGAAACCCGGAAGGCAGCAGCTGCGATCCTGGTGGGCATCGGAACGGTTCTGGCAGATGATCCGGGTCTTCTTTGCCGTGCGGAGAATCCCAGCCATCCGATGCGTGTGGTGTGCGATACTTCATTGCGGATCCCGGAGGATTGTCAGCTGGTGTGCAGTACAGATACAGCGCCGGTTGTGGTGATGACATGCAGCGAGGATACAGACAAAATTACAAGACTCATGCAGAAGGGTGTACTGATCTGCCGTGTTTCCGAAAAGGACGGTCATACGGATCTCTGCGAGGTTCTGCAGAGGCTTGGGGAGATGGGGCTTGACAGTGTTCTGATTGAGGGCGGTGCGCAGATCCATGCAGCAGCCCTGCAAACCGGTCTGGTGCAGCAGCTTCAGGTGTATATCGCACCAAAGCTTGTAGGCGGCGATGGTCTGTCTCCGGTGAGTGCCATGCATCTTGCAAAGATGAACGATGCGGTTTCCTGCACAGAGCCGGAGGTGCAGCTGCTGGGGCAGGATGTGCTGCTGACCTTTGCAATAAAAGGAAAGGATGCCGAATAAGATGTTTACAGGTATTATTGAAGAGATCGGAACGGTACGCCGTCTGGAAAATACGCCAGCTGCATGCCGGCTGCATATTGATGCCAGTGTGGTTCTGAAGGGAACACGGATCGGGGACAGTATTGCGGTAAACGGCGTGTGCCTGACGGTGACGGATATGACAGGGAGCAGCTTTGCAGCGGATGTCATGCCCGAAACGCTGAGACGAAGCAGTCTTGGCAGTCTCCGCAGCGGAAGTCATGTGAATCTGGAACGTGCCATGGCAGCGGACGGACGCTTCGGCGGTCATATTGTAGCAGGACATATTGACGGCACGGGAAAAATCACTTCCCGGAAGCCGGAAGGCAATGCGGTGGTGGTAACCATCAGTGCAGATCCTGGGATTCTGCGGTATATCGTGGAAAAAGGCTCCATTGCCATTGACGGCATCAGTCTTACGGTAACAAAGGTGACCGGGACGGATTTTTCTGTCAGTCTGATTCCCCATACGGCAAAGGAAACGACGCTGCTTTCCAGGCGTGCCGGGGAGATGGTAAATCTCGAAAATGATTTGGTCGGAAAATACGTAGAAAAACTCATGACTGCTCCAAAACAAAGCAGTGGTATGACAAAGGAGTTTCTCTACGAAAACGGATTCTTTTAAAGGAGGCAGAAGCTATGAAAATTGCACCCATTGAAGAAGCACTGGAGGCCCTGCGGCAGGGCAGGTGTATTCTCTGTACAGATGACCCGGACCGTGAAAATGAGGGCGACTTTATTTGTGCAGGAGAATTTGCAACCACAGAAAATATCAACCTGATGGCAACGGTCGGCAAGGGTCTGATCTGTATGCCTATGAGCCGTGCCCATATCAACCGTCTGGGGCTGCCCCAGATGGTGGCGAAGAATACAGATAACCATGAAACAGCATTTACTGTTTCCATCGATCATGTGGATACCACGACCGGCATCTCCGCAGTGGAACGCGGACTGACTGCACGCCGTGCAGCATCGCCTGATTCCAATCCGGGAGAATTCCGCAGACCGGGGCATATGTTTCCGCTGGAGGCAAAGCCCGGCGGCGTACTGGAGCGGAACGGTCATACGGAAGCAACGGTTGATCTGCTGCGTCTTGCAGGACTTCAGGAGGTAGGTCTTTGCTGTGAGATCATGGCAGAAGACGGTACGATGATGCGCGGCGAGCAGATTTCCGACCTTGCAGAGAAATTAGGACTGCCGCTCATTACGATTCGTGATCTGCAGGCGTACCGCCGTATGCATGATATGTATATGAAGGAAACCGCATGCGCCCAGCTTCCCACCAAGTACGGAGAATTCCGTATCCACGGCTTTGTGAATACCATTACCGGAGAAGAGCATGTGGCACTGACCATGGGCAATGTGGATGACGGCGAGCCTGTACTGTGCAGAGTGCATTCCGAGTGCATGACAGGGGATGTGTTCGGTTCCTGCCGTTGTGACTGCGGCGAGCAGCTGGACTGCGCTATGAAGATGATCGCAGAAGCGGGAAGAGGCATTCTCGTGTATCTCCGTCAGGAGGGAAGAGGCATTGGTCTGCTGAAAAAGATTGAGGCGTATGTCCTTCAGGAGCAGGGCTTTGATACGATAGAAGCCAATGTAAAGCTGGGCTTTGCCCCTGATCTGCGTGACTACAGTGTAGGCTCACAGATCCTGCTGGGGCTGGGCGCAAAGCGTCTTCGTCTGATGACGAACAATCCGGAGAAGATCTCCGATCTTGCGGAATACGGTATCGAGATCACAGAGCGTGTGCCGATCGATATTCCCGAAAAGCCTGAGAATCTGCGGTATCTGCGTACCAAACAGTTCAGGATGGGACATTACCTGCATTTTGATCAGGAATGATCCTTACAATAAAATGAAAGATAAAACGAAAGGAAAGAAAAATTATGCGTACACTGGAAGGAAATTATAACGGCGAGGGTCTGAAGATTGCAATTGTAGCATCCCGATTCAATGAATTCATTACAAGCAAGCTCATCGGGGGAGCAGAGGACTGTCTGCTGCGGCATGGCGTATCCGGCGATGATATCACACTGGCATGGGTGCCGGGGGCATTTGAGATCCCGCTGGTTGCCAAAAGAATGGCAAAGTCCGGTCAGTACGATGCAGTGATCTGCGTAGGTGCTGTAATTCGCGGTGCAACCAGCCATTATGACTATGTATGCGCAGAGGTATCCAAGGGCATCGCACAGGTCAGCATGGAAAGCGGCGTTCCGGTGCTGTTCGGCGTTGTAACGACGGATACCATTGAGCAGGCGATCGAACGTGCCGGCACAAAGGCAGGCAACAAGGGTACAGATTGTGCGATGGGTGCGCTGGAGATGGCAAACCTGCTGCGCAGCTGCTGATTTTATTGCAAAAAGGAAGTGACCCTTTTTCATGGGAAAGCTGATATTTTTTGATATTGACGGAACGCTTCGTGCAGAGGAGGACGGCTACCTGCCGCAGTCTACTATAGATGCTATTGCCAGGGCACGGGCGAACGGGCATAAGACCTTCATCAATACCGGAAGAACTGCCATGAATGTCCGGGAGGATATCCGATTCATGGGCTTTGACGGATACATCTGCGGCTGCGGTACAGAGATCATCTATGAGGACCGCACAGTATACCGTCATACGCTTGACAAGGCGTTCTGTGAATACATGGCAGAGGAACTGCGGGCTTGCCGGGTGTCCCCTCTTTATGAGCGCAGTGATGCCATGTTCCTGGATGGAAAGATAAAGCCCTTGCAATGGATGCAGGATTTGCTGGATCTGTATAAGGAACAGGGACTGGAGGTGCAGGACCTTCATAAAAGCGAGGATTTTTCCTTTGACAAGTTTGTCATCTGGTACGATGAGAATTCCGATATGGAGCGTTTTCGCAAGCTGATTGACGGAAGGTTTACCTACATTGACCGGGGAGGCTGCTTTGCCGAGCTTCCTCCGGAAGGCTACAGCAAAGCAGCAGGCATTGACTGGGTGCTCCGGGAACTGGGCGGAGTGCCTGAGGATACCATTGCCATTGGTGACAGCCTCAATGACCTGGAGATGATACAAGCGGCGCACATCGGCGTTGCTATGGGCAACGGTAAGAAGCTGCACCCTTATGCAGACTTCATCACGAAGGATTTAAAGGAAGATGGCATTGAATATGCATTGAAAAAGCTTGGTGTGATATAAAACCTTATTTTTCGGTGCTGTGTGCTTAACAATCAAAGGAAAAGTCGATTTTTTCAAAAAAAGGTTGACAAGCCGCAATTCCTGTGATATAATAATGCTTGTGAGTTTGAGCAATCGTTCAGGCTTGCAGCTGCTGATATAGCTCAGTCGGTAGAGCGCATCCTTGGTAAGGATGAGGTCTCCGGTTCAAATCCGGATATCAGCTCCATTTAGGTGAACCAATTTAGATCACCAGCGCGAAAAGCCCGATTATTCGGGCTTTTTTGCTACCCGAACGCCAAAAATTTTCAGGGTGAAACCGTGGATGTTTTTCGAGAAAAAACGCTATGGAACAGGATTCGAACTTACGCTATTGAGAATTTCAGCACTTTTTGAGAGAATTCCGATCCCACTGCAAGGGATTCGATGAGCGAATGCCGAAAAAAT
>JAFURN010000148.1 GCA_017480865.1 Ruminococcus sp.
AGCACGGGTAAGACTATTTATATACTTGACGAGCCTACGACGGGGCTTCATACAGCCGACGTTCACCGACTTATTGAGGTGTTGCAGCGCCTTGTTGACGCGGGCAATACCGTGCTTGTGATTGAGCATAATCTGGACGTTATAAAGACTGCAGATCACATCATTGATCTGGGTCCTGAGGGCGGCGATGAAGGCGGTTATGTTATCGTACAGGGCACACCTGAGCAAGTCGCCGATGCAGAAGGAAGCTATACGGGGCAGTACCTGAAGCGCTATCTGTAAAAAGTTTCCCCGACCTGAAAAGGTCGGGGAGTAGATCAGTTTTTTTGTTCATACAGAGTGTCGGGCAGCACATCGGAAAGCTCGATCAGACAGCGATCCCACCCGCCGGCGTAGTCTACAGGCAGCATAACAGGGGAACGAACCACGCTGTCTTTTGATTGCCGGATCATAATTGACATAGTGACTTTGGTGCCGGCGCCCTCGGGCTGCTCGAAAAGAACGGTACCACCGTGAGCGGCAGCCGCACTGCGCACGATGTGCATTCCAAGTCCAATACCGCTGCGTCCGTCTTCAATACCGGGTTCTCGCAAAAAACGGGAGAACATGCTGCCACGTACCTGTGGGCCAACACCCGCCCCATTGTCCCGGACGGTAAAGTACAGATGATTGCCGCTGCGGTGAAGACTGACGTTAAGAGTGCTGCCTTTGGGGGCGTACTTGATGGCGTTTGATATCAGATTCAGCACGGCGCGTTCCAGTTTTTCTGCATCCACAAGACAGTAGACTGTTTGCTGCAGCCCCTTGTAATGCAGTGTATAACCTGCTTGAGAAGTAAGATGTGCAGCTTTTTCCAGGATTTCTTCAAAGATAGCTGCTGCGTCGCGAGTCTGCATTTGGCTGATGCGCTGATCCCGGTAGTGTGCGGCATCGGACATGTTGCATACAACTCTGAGCAACTGGTGCAGGCTCTGATTGATCTGAGCCGCCTGCTGCCGTGTCTCGAGGTTTTCCTGTACGGCTGCGTTGGGCAGAAGCAGATCCGTGCTTGCCATGGCATTGGCCAAAGGCTCCCGCAGTTGCTGAGCAGCCAATGCGAAAGCCCGAAGCTCAGGCTCCTCATAGTCTGATTCCAGATGAAAGATGTGGTATCCGTCTGCCGCGGTGACACAGGCGCTGTATGTGATATCGTTAATGCACAGCGTCAGGCACAACCTGCCGTCGGAAAGAAGGTCATATTCATCCTTGCCAATAAGAATCAGGTCAGTGACGGGTGCATTCAGCGGGATCTGCCGCTGCAGGGCAGCCTGATTTGCTTGAACAATGATGCCGTCCTTTACAAAAAACGCAGGGCACATGAGCTGCTCCAGTATTTCCAGGGAATCCGTTGACTGTTCCATGGTGTTCCTCCTCTTGGTATATCATGCGCAGATTTTCGGAGAACTTTCGTCGACATTTTTCGACGAAAACTGTTTGTGCCTATTTTATCGGATTATGGGAAAAATAGCAAGACAAATCGTATTTTGAGGTGAAAAATATGTCAGTACATAATGGACACCGTCAGCGTGTGAAGGAACGTTTCCGTAATGAGGGCATTGATGGTTTTGAGGAGCATCAGGTTCTTGAATTGCTGCTGTTCTACTGCATTCCCCGCCGGGATACCAATGAGATCGCGCATAATCTGATAAAACGGTTTGGCTCCCTGTCACAGGTGATGGATACACCTGTCAGAGAACTTGAAAAGGTAGATGGAGTAGGACAGCGTGCGGCGGAATTTCTTTCCTTGATTCGTGAGGTCGGAAGATATTATCAGATAAACCGCGCCATGCAGAACAAAGTCCTGAAAACGATCGATGCCTGCGGCGAATACATGGTTCCCTATTTTTCCGGACGAAGAAATGAAACGGTATTTCTTCTGTGTCTGGACGCAAAATGCATGGTGCTGAACTGTCAGTTGATAGGGGAGGGCAGCGTGAATTCTGCCGGTATTCCGATTCGTAAGATCGTGGATATGGCGCTGACAGCGAATGCTACGTCCGTTGTGCTGGCGCATAATCATCCAAGCGGATTGGCACTGCCGTCGGAGGAGGATGTACAGACGACCCTGCGGGTGGCACAGGCACTTCGACTGGTGGATGTGGTTCTCAATGACCACATTATCGTTGCGGATGACGATTATGTATCTCTTGTACACTCGGGACTTTATAAACCAGGTGAGATTTGAAAAGGTGGTGCGCATGAAGATCATTATTTGTCTGGATGATAAAAACGGTATGCTTTTCAATAAGCGCCGCCAGAGTTCTGATCGCGTGCTGTGCCAAAGGATTCTTTCTATGGTCGGTGACAGGATCCTTTGGATGAATGAGTACTCCCGGAAGCTGTTTGAAGGCGAGAACGGCAATATTCAAATCGACGAAGGCTTTTTGAAGCACGCTGGTGAGGAGGACTATTGCTTCATTGAAAACCAGGATACAGCGCCTTACATTCCAGATGCCACTGAGGTGATTATTTATCGGTGGAATCGCGTTTACCCGGCAGATATGCGTTTTCCTATGCATTTACTTTCTGCGTGGAATAAAATGGCAGTGTCTGAGTTTCAGGGACACTCCCATGACAAAATCACCCAGGAGGTTTACAGACGATGAATAAGAAATTGCAGCGCGGGCTGATCTCTTTGATAGTACTGCTTGCACTTGCGGCGGTGTACTTTCTCAAAAACGACAGACCGGCCTACAGTGAGTCGGTCATGAATGTACCGGAATTTTCCGGTGAACCTTATGTGGTGATCAATAATAACGAACCGGAATTTTCTGATGATGACCTTACAAGCCATGCATATGAATTCTATTCTGAATTGGACTCCTTGGAGCGCTGCGGCTATGCTATGGCGTGTATTGGAAAGGAGCTTATGCCAAATGAGGATCGGGAGAGCATCAGTCAGGTCAAGCCCTCCGGCTGGGTGCAGGCACAGTATGATATTGTTGACGGAGAAAATTTGTATAACCGCTGCCACCTGATCGGCTTTCAGCTGACCGGCGAGAATGCCAACGAGCAGAATCTGATCACCGGAACCCGGTATCTCAATGTGGAGGGAATGCTCCCTTTTGAGAACATGGTAGCGGACTATATTAAGGAAACCGGAAACCATGTGCTCTACCGGGTGACACCCATATTTGATGAAGATAATCTGGTTGCCAGAGGTGTGCAGATAGAGGCAATATCCATCGAGGATAACGGCGCAGGGATCTGTTTTAACATCTACGCCTACAACAACCAGCCGGGCGTAACCATTGATTACCAAACCGGCAGGAGCTTCCTTTCAGGTTCGGAGGTAAGTTCTAATACCACCGTGGGAAATACTGACTACATCCTCAATACAAATTCGAAAAAATTCCACGCAGCATCCTGCGAACAAGCACAGAATATCAAAGATAGCAACAGGGAAGATTACACGGGCAGCCGTGAAGAACTGATCGAAAGCGGCTATACCGCCAGCCAATGCTGCGACCCCTGATAATCAATCACATAAAAAGACCGCCTGCAATCAGCATAGCATTTTGCTGATCGCAGGTGGTTTTTAAAAAACTAAATTTTTTCCACTATAGTAGCAGGTCGATATCTGGGTGGTCGGATACAACCTGGTACAGGCATTCTAAAAAGGCATTCAGGGCAGGGCTGTGCTCTGCACCGGCTGCAGTTAAAATAGAGATCTCTCGCCGAGGCAGTTCCATGTCCGTACGCAGACGATGAATGATGCCTTCTTTTTGAAGCCCATCAGCAACGCTC
>JAFURN010000149.1 GCA_017480865.1 Ruminococcus sp.
AGGAATTAGTACGATCGACATTTCAAGCATGACTGCCTCCATTGGAAATAATGCATTCGCGGGATGCACAGGACTGAAAACGATTCTGACATCCGAAACAGCGACCTCCATTGGTGAATATGCATTTGCCAATTGTAAGAAGCTGACTGCAATTGCGATCCCAGATGGAGTGACCACCATCGGAGGATATGCATTCCAGAATTGTGCATCACTGACAGAACTGATCGTTCCGGACAGTGTAAATACAATGGGCTCCAATATGCTGAACGGCTGTACAAAGCTTGCAGCACTGACGATACCCTTTGCTGGTGCAAGAAGAGACTATGTCGATAAGTCTGACTATGCTTCAAATACACAGGTAGATGACCTGTTTATCAGTGATGCTTCCTACGCAGATTGCAGCATCAGTGCAGAAGCCTATGCGATCCGGACCATTACTGTAACCGGCGGAAAGAACATTCCCGCATATGCATTTTCCAATATGAACATGCTGACAGCGATCAATCTGCCGGATACTGTTACAGGAAGTATTGGATATGCTGCCTTCCAGAACTGCGCTGGGATCAGCACCATCAATATTTCAAAGATGACGGCCTCAATCGGAGGTTATGCATTTTCCGGCTGTACCGGACTGAAGACGGTTCAGATGTCCAAAACAGCCACCACCATCGGTGATTATGCATTTGCAAACTGCAAAAAGCTGACCGCAATTGCGATTCCGGATGGAGTCACATCGATCGGAGAATATGCATTCCAGAATTGTGCAGCCCTGACGAAACTGGCAGTTCCGGATAGTGTGAATACGATGGGTTCCAATATGCTCAATGGCTGTACCGGAATTGTAAATCTCACCATTCCCTTTGCTGGTGCAAGAAGAGACTATGTCGATAAGTCTGACTATGCTTCAAATACACAGGTAGATGACCTGTTTATCAGTGATGCTTCCTATGCAGATTGCAGCATCGGTGCAGAAGCCTATGCGATCCGGACCATTACTGTAACCGGCGGAAAGAACATTCCCGCATATGCATTTTCCAATATGAACATGCTGACAACGGTGACACTGCCGGATACGATCACAGCAGTTGGCGCATATGCGTTCAATAATTGTCCGGGCTTAACTGCACTGAATGTAGTCAATGTGGAGAGTGTGGGAGCGTATGCCTTCAATGGCTGTTCCGGAATCATAGAACTGAACTTCCCGAATGTAGCAGGCACACTGGGTAATTACGCTTTTGCGGGATGCAGCGGACTGGAAGAAATTACGCTGTCCAAGGAATATACCGCTATTGGCGTGTATACCTTCTCCGGCTGTAAGAACCTGATCGGTGTAACGATTCCTGAGGGTGTGACCTCCATTGGAGAGTATGCATTCCAGAATTGTGCAACCTTTACAGAACTGGTCGTTCCGGGTAGCGTAACAACGATGGGTTCTGGTATGCTGAACGGCTGTACAAAACTTGCAGCACTGACCATTCCCTATGCAACTGCCTCAAGAGCATATGCTAAGAGCGGCGACTATAGTTCATATACACAGATTGATGATTTGTTCAAGCGTGATGCTTCCTATGCAGATTGCAGTATCAGCGGAAAGGATTACGCCATCAGAACCATTAAGGTGACTGGCGGCGAGTGGATTCCTCCTTATGCATTCTCCAATATGAGCATGCTGACAAAGGTTATTCTGCCGGATACCATTACAAGCATTGGTTCCTATGCCTTTAATAATTGTTCAGGACTTACAAGTCTTGATCTTTCTCATGTAACAAGCGGACTGGGCGACTATACATTCAACGGATGCAGCGGACTGGAGAAGATTTCTCTGTCTGATTCCTATACTTCCATTGGTACATACACCTTTGCAGGCTGTAAGAATCTTGCAGGCGTGACCGTCCCCAAGGGTGTGACCTCCATTGGAGAATATGCATTCCAGAATTGTGCGGCCCTCACAGAATTGGTCGTTCCGGATAGCGTAATTACAATGGGCTCCAATATGCTGAATGGCTGTACAGGAATTACAACGCTGACGCTTCCTTACGCAACTACCTCAAGAGCACGTGCTAAGGATGGCGATTATAGTTCATATTCACAGATCGATGATCTGTTCAAGTGTGATGCTTCCTATGCAGATTGCAGCATCAACAGTGAAGAGGGCGAAACGTATGCAATTAAGACCATCAAGATTACTGGCGGTGAATGGATTCCTCCTTACGCATTTTCCAATATGAACATGCTGACAAAGGTTGTTCTGCCGGATACCATTACAAGCATTGGTTCCTATGCCTTTAATAATTGTTCAGGACTTACAAGTCTTGATCTTTCTCATGTAACAAGCGGACTGGGGAACTATACGTTCAACGGATGCAGCGGACTGGAGAAGATTTCTCTGTCTGATTCCTATACCTCCATTGGTACAGCTGCTTTTGCGGGCTGTAAGAATCTTGCGCATGTAACCATTCCTGAAGGAGTGACTTCTATCGGAGAATATGCATTCCAGAATTGTACCTCTCTTACCGAACTGGTCATTCCGAGTAGTGCAGCAACCATGGGTTCCAATATGCTGAACGGCTGTACAGGGATCACAACGCTGACGCTTCCTTATGCAAGCACATCAAGAGATAACGCCAATGATGGCGATTATGCAGGCTATAGTCAGATTGACGACCTGTTTGTTCGTGATATTTCCTATGCAGATTGCAGCATAAGCGGCGCAGACTACGCAATCAGAACCATCAAGATCACAGGCGGTGAGTGGATTCCTCCTTATGCATTCTCCAATATGAATATGCTGACAGAAGTGACATTGCCGGAAAGCATCAGCAATATTGGCGCGCATGCATTCAACGGCTGTATCTCTATGGCGGATGCCTACATTCTGGATCGGGAATGCAGCATTTACAATGCAGAAGATACACTTGCTGAAGATACTGTCATCTATGGTTATCTGGATTCTACCGCACATACTTATGCAGATACCTATAGCAGAGTGTTTATTCCGCTTGATGGGGAGATCACAACGACGACTCCGGCAGTGACCACAACCGGAACCGCACAGACAACAACAACAACCAAGGCAGTAACGACTGCTAAGGTGACAACCGGAAAGTCCACAACAGGAACGTCTGTAACTGGAACCGGTGCTTCAACCTCCGCAGGACCGACTGCAACAACTGGCAAGAACACAACAACGACCAAGGCAGTTACTACAACCAAGGCAGTGACTGCCACCGGTACAGGAGCAGTAAGTGGAACAGCATCCGGAACCACCACGAAGGCAGCAACAACTGCTAAGGTGACAACCGGAAAGTCCACAACAGGAATGTCTGTAACTGGAACCGGTGTTTCAACCTCCGCAGGACCGACTGTAACAACTGGCAAGGACACAACAACGACCAAGGCAGTCACAACAACCAAGACGGTAGCTACTTCTGGCACAGGAACAGTAAGCGGAACATCGGCTGGAACCACAACCGTGGCAGAAACTGGTAAAACAACAACAGTAACTACAGTTACTTCGGCTGGTCCGACGATGACAACAGGTAAAAACACAACCATGACCATGGAGGCTACAACCACAAAGACAGCTGCGACTTCTGGCACAGGAGCAGTAAGCGGAACAATGGCTGGAACCACAACCATGGCAGAAACTGGTAAGACAACAACAGCAACTACAGTTACCTCGGCGGGTCCGACAATGACAACAACAACCCAGACAACCGTATCCGGACTTACAACAACGCGTACTACAACGGTTTCTGGTTCTGCTGCAGACAAGACCACAGCCAACACAACAGTAACAACAGAAGTAAAAACAACAGCCTTTGAAACGCATGAAACTGCTACAGCACTGACTACAACAACTACATCAACAACGATTACTACTACAACAACAACGATTCTGACAACAGCTGTTACTGCATCTGTTCCTTCAATTACATCAGAAGAACCTCTCACAACCGGAACACAGACAATTACTTCTGTAACAACAGATACAGTAATTGAAACAGAAACATCCGATACAACAAGCACAACTGAAGTGACAACAGTACCGGGCGAGACAACAGAAACAGGCGAAACAACAACAGGAACAACAAGTACAACGCCGAATGTGGATATGCAGCCTGGTGATGTGGATGGTGATGGCAAGATCGCAATTCAGGATGCTACCTGCATACTGGAATATTATGCAAAACGAAGTGCAGGTCTTGATGTAATGTTCGGAAACACACCGGAAGAGCATAATGTGATTATTATCTTTGCAAATCTGGATGAAGATGATGAGATCACCATTCAGGATGCAGTTTATATCCTCATTTATTATGCAAGACAGGGTGCAGGACTTCTTTGCGACTGGAGTGACATTATTGGAGGATGATTTGCGGAATCATCCGCAGACAGCACAGAAACACCTTATTGAAATAAGCATTCAATTTTAAGGAACAAACTGACTTCGCAGTATCAGCGGAGTCAGTTTGTTTTTTTCTGCTGTTTTTATCAAATTAACCCCAAAAAAGCGGCCAGGTGAATTGCCTGGTCGCTTTTACGGTGTGCTTCAGTTGATTTTCATCTATGCTATTTGCTTTCTGTTTCGTGATAGGTGACGCTTTTCAGTGTCACACCACTGATATCATATTCGATTGCATCGCCTATACCAGCATCGTAAAGAGCGTAATAATACACCTGAAGCTGCAGACTCGTTGCGGTTTCGGGCACTTCAAAGGAAACGACTGCTTCCTTGCTGCCGTTGAATGTAACGCTGCCAAAGGATGTGGTGTCATCCTGCACCCATGCACCAACCCCGTCATTCAGTGACGTATCCCAATAGCCATAGGCGATGGTTGCAATATATCCGCCTTCGCCGCCAAAGGTACAGGTCAGAGTCTTTCCTGCCATGTCATCCTTAATTTTCCATTTGCCAGTATTGCTCTGTTCAAATTCAACAGGAGTCTCTACAGGTGTAATATTGCTTGTCAGTTCTGTTTTCAGAAGACTCAGATCAGCTATGTCCACTCTGCCATCAAGATTCATATCTGCATGGAGAAGGGAAATCGCTGCATCAGGGGTTGCTGCAATATACTTCTGCAGCACCTTTGCATCGAAGAGATCGACAGCACCGTCGGTATTTACATCACCTATGAGTGTGAATGCATCTGTGGAAATTTCAATCTGAACGACAGACAGTGCAGGCAGTGTGATGGTAAAAGAATTGTTTTCGATGTCATTCACGATCTGCATCAGCTGAATCTGGCTGGATTCTTCTGTAATGCCATAAACCGCAGCACTTTGGTAAGATACATCGGAATCCAGTGAAATGGATGCCTTCTGGGATTCTGACATACTTTTGTTGGTCAGTACCAGATTCAACCTGGATTCATCTGAACTATGGACAGCAGCGTAGCAGGTCGCTTTCTCCATGTCAGATGTCCCGGAAGGTACCAGCATATTTCCGAAGGAGGAGCCTCTGCCATCGTAATTGGTATAAAGGTTGATTGCAGAGAGCTGGTAGTCAATGTAGGGGGACAGCGGCCAGAGTGCAGCCATATATATATTATGTGCTGCAAATGTTCCCAGTGCATCTGCTTCTGCAATTGCCCCTGAAATATGGTCACCGCCGCCGAAATTATACTCACTGATGGCATGCTTCGTTCCGGGATAATAGGTATCGATAGATTCCCGTATCGTAGGCAGGATCGGCAGATATTCCTGACACCACTGACCGATCCAGCTGTTCTCTATATAGGTTTCATCATAAAGTGTACGCACTGCCTGCATTCTTGTTTCAATACAGGAGGCATGAGAATTGTCCATACAGTTCGTTACACGACAGTCATTATCTCCCTTGGCATCTGAATAATAATGCAGGTCAATTACATCGATCAGACGTTTTCCTGCGGTTTTCTCAGCCTTTGCCATCTGATCAAGATAGTAGGAGATAAACCAGTTATATTGAGAGGAGTAGGTGCTTGTCCAGTCGGGCGCATTTTTCAGCGAAGTGTATGTGCCGACACCGTACAGTGCGAGACCGAATACCTCGGCATTTGGGTCAACGGATTTGACAGCAGAAGCAAATTCAATGGATTTGGATACCATCTCTTCACAGGTAGGCTGCTCCGGATGCAGGCGGGAATGTGTAGCATTCCACAAACCCGGCTCATTGTCGAGATCATATGCCTGAATACCGGAAGAGGTGGTAGCATCGCCCAGTGTATTTACAAGGTAATTCACATATTCATCCATATAAACATAATTATCAGTTGTATCGGGAGTCATAGAGAATGAACTGCCCTTTATCGCTTTTACTTCCTTCCAGCGGGCAGAGGGAGCAGCTTCTTCTTCGGAAACGGTGCCGTTTGCATCAGCGGCAACATAGCCAGCTGTCTGAATGGTAGCAACCTTGTAGTTTACGCCATTTGCAGCAGCATCCGCTGAAAGATGAATGGGACGTGCGCCAGGAGTTTTGGCAAGCGTTTCATCAAAACCGGTAATCAGATGTGTGTCGGAACTGTGCTGCCAGTCGGAGCCGGCATTCGAGTAATTGTTTTCCCAGTTGTAGCCGGAATATCGGTTGCCTCCCTGGCGGACTGCGGTAAATGTGGCGTCATCAAGATACCCGCCGTCATTAACTCCGTAAATATACGGACTGATGGGAGTTTTTGTACCGTTTGCGTCAACTGTTACATTTACCGGATAGCCATCGGCAGCGGAAATATTTGCCGGAAGGGAAGTGGTGAATGCTGTACATATTATGATGGCAGCACAAGATCCGGCACAAATTCTCTTTTTCAATTGGATTCTCTCCTTTACTCTGTATGAATCATGGGAGCGTTTCACGGATACAGTATGAAAACTCCACCCTGCTGTGCGGCAGGGTGGAATTTACGTATCGAAATATTCTTTTGCTTGCTTATTTGAGAGCCTCAATGACCTCTGCTCTGTACGGAATCGACTGCACCGCACCCGGTCTTGTAACTGCAATGGACGAAGCCTTGGAACACATTTTCAGAACGTCCGGAATTTCCATACCATCCATCAGGCCAGCCAGGAAATAGCCTGTAAAGGTATCGCCGGCAGCTGTGGTATCCACCGCCTTTACCGGGAAAATCGGCTGAGCATAACGTTCATCCTTATAAGCGTACACCGCACCGTCCTTGCCCAGTGTCAGAACAATTCTCGCTTCCGGATACAATTCCTGAAGCTTGTTCAGAATGGTATCCGGGTCCTTTTCGCCGGTCACCTGTTCACCTTCTACCTCATTCAGCAGGAAAATGCTGATTTTCTTCAGATCGCATTCCAGCAGCTTGCCATCGAAGGGGGAGGGGTTCAGTGCGATCTGCATGCCTTTTTCGTATGCCTTATCAATGATATAAGGCAGCAGATTCACTTCATTCTGAAGCAGCAGGATGTCGTCCTTTTCAAAATGAGACAGCACCTCATCCACGAATTCCTCTGTCAGGCACTGATTTGCACCGCCATAAAGAAGAATATAGTTCTGGGCGTTCTTATCTACCTGAATGATGGTATGACCTGTCTTTTCATCAATGATACGGATATAATCGGAATTCACGCCGTATTCTGCACAGGCATCCAGGAACATTTTGCCGTCCTCGCCGATCATACCGCTGTGGTAGACTTCAGCACCTGCTTTTGCCAGTGCCATGGACTGATTGATACCCTTGCCGCCAAGGAATACGTTCATACCGCCCGTTGTCAGAGTCTCTCCGGGCTGTACAATATGGTCAACGCTGTACACATGGTCAATATTCATGGAACCGATTGTTAAAGCTTTCATTTTTTGTTTCCTCCCTTATCTGAAATGTCCTGCCCTGCAAAAGCAGAGCAGGACATTCGACTGCTTATATGATGATTGGATAATTAGCCTGCGTTTTCAGCAGTAATCAGTGTAACCTCAACCGGAATAGACTTTTCAACTGTCTCGCCGTTCATCAGCTTGATCGCTGTGTCAACAGCAGTTGCACCAATCAGATCCGGCTGCTGTGCGATCGTTGCGCCCATCTTGCCTTCCTTGATCGAAGCAATCGCATCGTCTGTTGCATCGAATCCGACTACCAGAACATCCTTACGGGATGCGGAAATTGCTTCCATAGCACCCAGAGCCATTTCGTCATTTGCAGCGAATACAGCCTGAATGTCGCTGTTTGCCTGAAGCATATTTTCCATTACAGTCATACCCTTTGTACGGTCGAAGTCAGCCGGCTGGCTTGCAACGACATCAAGCTTATCATCAGCGATATTGTGGAAGCCAGTACCTCTGTCGATTGCAGCAGAAGCACCGCTTGTACCCTGAAGTTCAGCAACCTTAGCGCCTTTGCCTATGGTATCTACGATATACTGTGTAGCCAGTTCTGCACCCAGAACGTTGTCAGATGCGATCTGACAGTCAATCTCAACGCCGTTTACAACACGGTCAGCAGAAATCACCTTAACGCCCTTATTTACAGCATCCTGTACAACAGAGGAAACGGTATCAGAGTCTACCGGATTAACGATCAGAACGCTTACATTCTTGGAAACCAGGTCTTCGATATCGCTTACCTGCTTGGAAGCATCATCGCCAGCATCTACAACAACGAGTTCAACGCCTGCTTCATCGGCAGCAGCCTGTGCACCTTCAACGAGTGTTACGAAGAACGGATTGTTCTGTGTGGATACAGACAGACCGATCGCGCCGCTGCCCTGATAGTCGGCACCGCCGCCATTATCTTCACCATCGATGGTAATCAGATCACAAGCAGCAAAGCAGAATAATGTCATTACGCTCAGAAGCAGCGCAAATAATTTCTTTATGGATTTCATGGAATTACCTCCTGTGTTGGTAGAATTGTAGTTCGTTTTCGGGATTCTTATCGCTTGCGGTCAGAAAGTACAGCAACCAGAATTACCACTGCCTTGATAACATCCTGGTAATATGTAGAAACTTCCAGCAGGTTCATACCGTTGTTCAGAACAGCGATAATCAGAACGCCTGCGATGGTGCCTGTAATCTTACCACGGCCGCCGCTCATGGATGTACCGCCCAGTGCTACCGCAGCAATCGCATCCAGTTCATAGCCGTCACCCAGTGTAGGCTGTGCAGAGTCCAGACGGGAGATCAGGATCAGACCGGTCAGAGCAGACATGAAACCGGAGATTGCATAAACGATAATCTTGGTCTTTGTGATATTAACGCCCACCAGCTTTGCACACTTTGCATTGCTGCCGGTAGCGTATACCTTACGTCCGAAAGTGGTCTTATTCAGTACGAAGAAGAATACAACCAGAGCGAAGATCAGCAGGATTGCAGGAATCGGAACATTTGCGAAGTTACCCTTACCGATCAGCTTGAATGCAAACTCATTACCGCTGCTTTCAATGCTGTCAGCAAGACGGGAAATCGGCTTACCATCGGTAAGGATCATTGCCAGACCTCTGTAAGCGGTCATAGTAACCAGTGTTGCAATAAACGGCTGCAAACGGCCCTTGGTAACAAGCAAACCGCTGACAACGCCCAGTAATGTACCAGAGATCAGTGCAATGATCATTGCGAGTCCTGCAGGAACGCCGCTCATGATAAGCTTTGCGCAGATAACAGCACTCAGAGCGAGTGTAGAGCCTACGGAAAGGTCGATACCATCTGAAAGGATTACGCAGGTCATACCGAACGCAATCAGACCGTTGAATGTTGCCTGTCTCAGAAGGTTCAGGAAGTTGCCTGCCGTTCTGAATTCGGGGCTGATGATACTGATTACTGCAACCAGCAGCACCAGCGCAATAAATGCAGCATATTCACCTATGTATGAAGTCCAATTCTTTTTGTTGAGTGTAGTAGCAGCTGTGTTTCCCATTACAAAGTACCTCCTGTAGCTAATGTCATTACCTTTTCCTGATCTGCTTCTGCGGCATCGATGATGCCTGTTATGTGTCCTTCATGGACTACCATAACTCTGTCGCTCATTCCCAAAACCTCGGGAAGTTCAGAGGAAACCATGATGACTGCAACGCCTCTTGCCGCCAGATCGTTGATTACACTGTAAATTTCCTTCTTTGCACCGATGTCCACACCTCTTGTCGGCTCGTCCAGAATGAGAATTTTCGGGTCGGTATATACCCATTTTGCGAATACGACCTTCTGCTGATTACCGCCTGAGAGATTACCGCACTCATGGTCAGGTCCGAAGCATTTGATGCGGAATTCTGTGATTCCCTTGTTGGCAAGTTCTTTTTCCTTTGCTCTTGAAAGAACAGATTTATTTGAAATTCTTCCAAGATTTGCAAGAGAAATATTATCGGAAATACTCTTTTCCAGAAGCAGACCCTCGGTCTTTCTGTCTTCTGTGATAAATCCGATGCCGGCATTGATAGCATCCTGTGCACACCTGATTTTTGCTTCCTTGCCTTCAATGAAAACCTTGCCGCTTTCATAGGGAAGATTTCCAAAGATCGCCTGCATGATTTCTGTACGTCCTGCACCCATCAGACCGGAAACGCCCAGAACTTCGCCGGCCTTTACATTGAAGTTTACGTTTTCAAAGGTCTTTGTCTTGGTCAGACCCTCAACACGAAGCATTTCCTTACCGATCTTGACGCCTTCACGTTTCGGGAATCTCTCGCCGATCTCACGGCCGATCATCATACGAACGATATCATCCATATTGATATCCTTGATATACTCGGTACCAACGTAAGTACCGTCACGCAGAACTGTAATTCTGTCACACAGTTCAAAGATTTCCTCCATACGATGGGAAATATAAACGATGGAAACACCCTTTTCCCGCAAACTCTTGATCAGCTTGAACAGACCTTCTGTCTCGCTCTGTGTCAGGGCAGCTGTCGGCTCGTCCATGATGAGAACCTTTGCGTCCACCATCAGCGCCTTGCAGATTTCTACCATCTGCTGCTGACCTACGGACAAATCGGACATAACCGCGTTAATGGGAATGTTCACGCCCATCTTATCCATGACTTCCTGAGCCTTCTTGCGCATTGCCTTTCTGTCGCAGATCCCGAATTTCTTGGTGATTTCCTTGCCCATGAACAGGTTTTCTTCCACGGTCAGGTCAAACAGAACATTCAGTTCCTGATAGATGAATACGATGCCAGCCTTTTCTGCTTCCTGAGGCGTCTTGTAAAGAACCTCTTTTCCGTCTACCAGAACTGTACCGGCATCTCTTGTGTACACGCCTGTCAGAATCTTCATCAGCGTTGATTTGCCTGCACCATTTTCTCCCATCAGTGCATGAACCTCGCCGTCCTTCAGGACGAATCCGGCATTTTTCAGAACCTGATTCGAGCCAAAGGCCTTGTTGATTCCTTTCATTTCAATATTCATATTTTCACGACTCCTTTATTTATGAAAATATACAGCCGGACTGCAAAATAATATTTGCATAGGGTGTTGTCTCACCTGTCCGGATAACCGCCTTGCAGTCTCTTGTCTTTGCCTTCAGTTCTGTGTGACTGACGTATTCGACCTCAATGGTCTGACCATCAAACAGTGACTGAATCTGCTGGAGGACTTCAGGGTTTTGTACTTTGATTTCCTCCGCCAGGATAATCTTTTCGATTTTCATATCTTGAGCAACGACTTCGAGTGTCTGCATAAACGTGGGAATTCCGAATGCAAGCGCCAGATCAATCCGTTCTGTCTCATCGGGAATCGGCAGTCCGCAATCGCCTACAGCAATGCAGTCTGTATGTCCCAGATAGGACAGCACTCTTGAAATATCGCTGTTCAGTATTCCTGCTCTCTTCATGGTTTCTTACCTCCTTCTCAAGTGCTTCGCTACACTTAATTTCATATACATTATACCACACGACTCTACTATTGTCAACATTTTTTATGCATATTGGATATGTATTTTTTGGGTAATACGCACACTTGCTGTTAAATTGATGCGTATTGTACATGCAGCGTTTTATACTATTATAAAGAGACAGATCGCGGATACATCTCTGAAGCTTGCAGGTGTATTCTGATTTGTATAAAAAGGTGTCGGATCACAGCGCAGAAGTAAATATCGTTGTTGACAAAAACAGAGATTCGCTGTATAATATAATTGTGCAAACTCACAACGTGGAGGATGCTGCATCCTGAAATGAATTGAATCAGTCCGGAGGTGTATGTTATGAAAATAAAACGTATGATATCATTATTGATTGCAGCTGTAATTGCAATGTACAGTGGTTTTTATCTGAATCCGGGCGCACAAGCAGCGTCTGATGCAAAATTGATTGCCCTGACCTTCGATGACGGACCCAATACCTACACAACGCCTCAGGTTCTGGACCTTCTGGAGGAATACGATGCACACGCTTCTTTCTTTCTGATCGGCGACAAAATCAATGCGGATAGCGCAGAAGTGGTAAAACGGGCTTATGAGATGGGATGTGAGATCAACAGTCACTCAAAAACGCATTCCGATATGTCAGAGATGACAGCAGAGGAGATCCAGGCAGAAATGACGTATGTGGACGAGTACGTGTATTCTATCATCGGTGAGTATCCCCGGTTTTTTCGTCCGCCGTATCTCAGTGTCAGTCAGGTCATGTATGATGCAATTGATATTCCGTTTATCACTGGTTTCAGTTCCGGTGATTCAAAATCAGATGCAACTGCCCAGGCTGTAGCGGATGCAGTACTGACCGCAGCGAAGGATGGTGCTATTATCCTGATGCACGATTTTTATGGCAACGATAAAACCGTGGAGGCTCTGAAAACGATTCTTCCGGAACTCCGGTCCCAGGGGTATGAGTTTGTAACAGTTTCGGAATTATTTGAACGCCGCGGTGAAACGCCGGAACACGATATCTGCTATAGTGAGGTGCAGAAGTATCCTTGCGATGGCTATATTCTTTCGGAGAATCTTTTCACCGGAGCAGTCAGCGGAGATAAGGACTGGTCGGGCTGGAACGATACCATTCTTCTTGATGGGGAACAACTTGAGGCACTTGGTGATACCTATGCAATTGAGGTTGCATACGAGAGTACCAGACCGCCTGTTATCGTACTCCACAGATGGAAAAGTGCTGAGGACAATCTATGGGAAGCCGTCCAGCCAGCCTATTACAATGGAAAAAAAGCATGTTTCCTTGCGGAGGACCTCCGTGCTGTGCTGGATGAATATGGAATGACCTATACAGATATGAATAAGATCATGCTGAGAACCTTTGTAACGGAAATGACGATTACAAAGGCAGACCTGCTTGTGAAGGACGGGACCGCTTCTTTAATGGGAGATGTCAATCTTGATGGTGTGTTCAGCATCGCAGATGCAGTTGCATTTCAGAAATGGCTGTTGGCGATTCCGGAACAGGAACTCAGCTGCCGGCAGAATGGTGATCTCTGTCCGGACAGCAAACTGGATATCCTGGACTTATGTTTGATGAAACGAAAATTATGCTCAGGAGGTAATACAGAATGAAATGGATTCAAAA
>JAFURN010000015.1 GCA_017480865.1 Ruminococcus sp.
CTGGACAGCGGTTCGATCGTACTTGCCGGCACAGATACCGGCGAAAACTTCATTGACTTTAACGGAAACAATCTTTATGATGTTGCTGAAGTCTATACGGATGAGAATGGAAACGGCAAATATGACACTGCTGAATCCTATACCGATTCCAATGAAAACGGCTCGTATGACTACGCAGAAGTGTATGTTGATTCCAATGCAAACGGCGTTTACGATGCTGATGAACCTTTTGAGGACGCAGATGGCGACGGTGTTTATGATTATGCAGAGCCTTACACGGATGCAGACGGCGACGGCGTATACGATGCTGATGAACCTTTTGAGGATGCAGACGGAAACGGTGTTTATGACGTAGCAGAATCCTTTGATGATGTAAATGACAACGGCGTCCGTGACGGAAGCGATGTTATGCCGTACTTCAATGAAGCGTTCATTGAAGGCGCAAATGATGATTATGCGGCATATGGCAAGGTTTATAACAATGTAGCGTTCGACTTTGCTTATAACGATGAGTCTGGTTACTTTGAGTACGACAGTACAAGAGCGCAGTATGCAACAAGAGTATCATACAATCAAGCGACCGGATTCTACATGGACTATTATAACTATGATGAGATCAATTATCAAAATATTACAGATGCAGAGGGCGTAAAAAAAGCAGACGCAGACTGGGAAGACGTAAATGGCTCCAGCCAGACGGTATATCAGTTCTACCCCTTCAACTCACCTCTGACAAACGACCGTTTCGCAACAGAAAACCTGATGTTCGGTATGAAGCTGAATATCCCGTTCAATATGTTCAAGGCTGAAGAGAAGCGAAATGAAAGCATGTTCAAATTCTCCGGTGACGACGATGTTTGGGTATATGTTGACAACCAGCAGGTATTGGATATCGGCGGTACGCATACAGCAGTCGGCGGTGTTATCGACCTCAAGCATGGTTACGCACTGACAGGCTCCAGTTTTTCTGCTGACACAGGTGAAGCGGACAGCAGCTTTGCAGTAACGAACAGCGGTACAGCTGTTGGTGTAACGGATATTGAAAAGGCAGCCTTTGCTATTGCTTCTTCAGCGAAGATCACAGAGGACGGACGTACCTTTGAGGTCGGATTTGATCCTGACCGGCAGAATACACCGATCAATATTACAGCAGCTGAATTCTTTGATGATTCCTACGTTCCTGCGGATGCATCAAAGCCGATGCAGTATGAGTATGTCATCGACGAAGCGAATGAAGTGATCAAGATCAAATTCAGCAATGTAAAGAAGGCAGACGGCAGCTTGCTGAAGGATTCGAACGAAAATAAGGTTACTGAAGGCTATGCAGTACTGCGGCTGACCAAGTTCACATTGAGAGATGACGGTGTAAGCGGTGATATTCAGGAACACGACCTGGACATCTATTATCTGGAACGTGGTCTGAACAGTTCCAACTTCAAGCTTGCGTTTAACTTTGTAGAAAACACAGAGCGTACAGTTGAAAAGAAGTGGGCGGACGGTGCAGAAAATCATACGGATCCTGATGAGTCGGTAACGGTTGAATTGTATCGTACAGAGCCGCAGGTGATAGAAAACAGCACGTTCACCTTCCCGAGCGGCAATACTATGATCCGTGCTGTCAGCAACAAGGCAGACGGCACAACGGCTGAAAACAGCGCTTTTGCTAAGACAAGCGATGCGGTAATGGTTCAGTATAAGGTTGCAAACTCCGTAGATGATAAGGTAGATGGTGCAGTGGTAGAAAATGGCGCTGTGACATTGTCCTTTAACGGAATGCTGCTGAATAAGGATCTGTTCACGCAGCTCAGCAATGATACCAGAGTGAATCTCAAGATCACGATCAATGGTACTGCGGTTAAAGCAGATGATTTCCTGGCATCAGTTGGTAACCTGACGTATGAAAATGGTGAACTGGAAGATGGCACAAGTGCGACTGCGACAGAGGCAGCGGATATGGTTTATCTGAAGCTTCCTTACAATTCGGAAAATCCGCTTGAGCAGAACCGAAGTATCATTCAGATCTCATTCAATCCATCTGAGAAATTCTCTGCAACGGCAAATGATACCGGCAGTGCATGGAAGCTGAATGGCGGTTCAAACGGCTGGCTGCTTGAAGCAAGCGCATATAACGCAGATACAGGCGCACGTGTTACTGTAGCTGAGCAGAAAATCCCTACGCACACATCAAATAAAACGCTGCTTGTGCCGGAAATCGTGACAGATGGTGTTATTACACAGGCTGCACGGGAACTGAATGCCGATGATATGCGGTTTGTTATCTACAGAACACTTACAACTTCCAATGTGGATAATAACCAAAGACCGGATGGCGATAAGGTTTATACGACATATGATGATTACGATTATCGTTATAATGTAAATGTGATCCATAAAAATGATATCATCACCTATACAGATGCGGTACACACAAGCAGTACAAGAGGTGTTGTTGTTGAACGCGGCGAGGATGTTCTTGTACAGGGGGCATTTGGTTCGGGAAAGAACCTGGTAATTCAGGTCGGCAGTGATCAGACGCTTCTGGATTCTTCAGCATCCGTTCAGGTTGCAACAGAGGATGATGTGATCCTGGATGTATATGCAAAGGGTGATAATAACCGATACTACAGCATGGAGCCTGATGATACAGCAGTCAAGCGAACTGATGCAGAAAGTCTGATCGCCTATTCCGATGCGTATCTCGTAGGCAAACCGGTTGTTCTCAAGCATACAGATGATATCGACAATTGGAAGTATGTATGGGACAACATCATCGAAGGCATTACTGTAGAAGGCGAATTGAAGGAGTACAGATACTTCATCCGTGAAACAAAGGTTACAGATGCCGAAGGAAGAGATGTTACCAGCCAATACACATCCCAGTATGAGGATGCAGATGGCAACATTATTCAGCCATCCTACATCAGCGTTGCTGGCTATGCTGACCCGCTGAAGCTTTACTCCATTGACAATGCAGCAAAGTTTGCGGCTGTCCGGAATATACCGTCAACAGACCTTCAGCTGAAAAAGGTATGGAGTGCAGCAGCAGTGAAGCAGGAGGAGACCGGGGTACAGATTGATATCTACAGCACGACCGGAACACCGGATCTCTTTGATGACAGAAATAATAATGGTGTCTGCGATTATGCAGAAGTGGATCCGGTTACCAATGAGGTGATCACCCCGACAGAACTTCTGGTCGATCATAACCAGAATAGCGTATATGATGGTGTTGCAGGTGAACACGTAACCACAGTCACTTTGATGCCGGATACGCAGGCAACCAATGAAGCAACGGATCCGAACGATCTTATCTGGAAGAAAACAGTTCAGAATCTTCCGCTTTACAAGCAGGTAGGCTCTGAGTGGGTAAAGCTGAATTATTACGCAGTTGAACACAGCATGACCTATACGGCTACGGAGGATGGTACAGAGGTACAGAAGAAGTATCTCGTATCCTATACACCGGACCAGGGTGCAGCAATATTCAATCTGGATGAGGGCGAAACAGCCTTGGTTTATCCGGTGCGGATGGGAGACGATGAAAATCCGACAGCAACCCTGACTGTTACAAACCGTCCGGATAATGCTGGAGCATTCGAGTTGAAGCTGTACAAATATGAGGCTCCCTATGATCCAAGTTCGGAAGAAAATATTCCCATTAAGAATGCAGAATTCTCATTACAGAGACGGCAGGTTGAAAAGGCAGTCGATCCTGTTACAAACGAGGTGACTTACACGGCACTTACAGATTGGTCGGATGTTGATTCAAGTATGAAGATTCTTACGGATGAGAACGGTGTATACACCATTCCGGCGATTGATAATACAAACGGTGATGAACTGGTGATTTATCAGTATAAGCTTCAGGAGGTTGCAGTACCGCTCATTTATGTGAAGGATTCAACTGAGATCTACTTCACAGTGGAGACTCTGGAAGACAAGGTGATTGACTATGTTGTAGCAGCTGGTCCCACAGGTGACCTTCTCTATAGTCAATCCTGGGATCCGGACACCCTTTCGTTGGAACTCATTCTGCAGAACGAACCCATAGAGATCGTCATCCCCAATACAGGCGGAGGCGGTGACACCCTGTTCCGTATTGGCGGAACGGTGTCCATGATATTGTTCCTGATTGGCATGGAGCTGCGTCGTCGCAAATACAGCGCATAACCAGCCATTCAATAAAACGTTTATTCAAATCCAAATTTAAATTAAGGAGTGCAATTTATATGAAAAAGAATAGCATGAAAAAATTCGCAGCGGCTCTCGCAGCGCTGTGTCTGACATCTGCATTCGCAGTTCCGACAATGGAAGCTTATGCGGGTACGATTGAAATCACCGATGCAACAAACGTTGCTGTAAATGGTAAGACCTTTGATATTTACCAGCTGTTCAGCATGACACAGGTCGGTACTGCTGTAAAGTACACTGTTAACTCTCAGTGGGCTGATTTCTTTACACAAAAGTACGATGCATATTATAATGCACTTGAGGATAAGACCGGCTTTGAAAGCATTTATACGGATGCTGAAAAGACAAAGGTTAAAACAGGCGATGACTATACAATGATCATCGCAACATGGATGAATTATATCGGGGAGAATGATCCTGCTTATGTGAGAACTCTGGCAAATGCTTTGGAGAAAGAAGCTACCAAGACAGATTCTCCTTACACCAAGAAGAGTTCTGCTGAACTGCTGGCAAACACATCGGGTACAGGTGACAGTGCCACACTCTCCGCAGACAAGAAGACCCTGACGCTGAATGTGGCAGATGGCTACTACCTGATCCTGGATACAACAGATGTTTATGGTGATGATACAGCTGCGTCTGCTTCCATACTGAAGTCTACTGGTGATCAACCCACAAGCATTGCTCTGAAGGCTGATAAGCCCGGCATCACCAAGAAGATCTGGAATAAAGATACAAACAACGATAAAATTCCTGATACGAATGAACTGGTTGATGCAAACACAGCTTGCATTGGTGACACTGTAAAGTATGTGCTTGAGGGTACGATTCCCAGTGCAGATAAGCTGGCTCTGTATGATAAGTACTATTATCAGATTGTCGATGAACTGAGCAAAGGTCTGGATTATGCGAGTGTGGATAAGGTAACAGTCGGCGGCATTGAGGTTTCTGAGAATCTCTATAAAGTGGAGTATAATGCGAGTGCTGATGGCGGAAGAATCCTCACCGTAACGTTCACCAATCTGCACGCAGCTATTACAGATGTAACAACAAAGGCAGGTTCAAGTTCAACTGATGACATCATTTACGATGCAGCAGCCGGCGTAGATGTTATCTTCAGTGCCACTGTGAATACAGATGCTGAAATTGGTTCTACTGGTAACCCGAACCGTGTATACCTGAGATACTCCAATGATCCGAGTCAGACCGGTGATGGTACAACAAGTCCTTCCACACCGCCCGATGCTGACAATCCGAATCCTGACAATCCTAACAAGCCCGATGAACCGTCTCTCGGCTCATCTCCTGTAGATACTGTTATTACCTACCTGACTCAGCTGAAGATCAAGAAGGTCGATGGCGAAGATAATGATCTTGCAGGTGCAAAGTTCTCCATTCAGAATGTAAACGGCACAACCAAGTATTACGTTAAGACTACTTATGATGAAAAGGGAAACGTTACAAAAACTGAACTGCAGACAGTTACCGACAAGGGCAATGCAACAACAGTTACAGACGCAATGCTGGTAGAATCTGATGAATATGGTAATATCACGTTTACCGGTCTGGCAGCAGGCACCTATATCATCACCGAAGAAGAGGCTCCTGGTGCATATAACAGACTGACCACTCCGATCAAAGTCAATATTACTTGTGATCTGCCTGCTGTGAATACAGATGACGCAACAAAAATTGAGGTTACTTCTATGACTGATAAGTGCAAGTGGACAGCGACACCTGAAGGCTATAACGACTATGCAACGGATGCAGAGGGTGTTATCACCCTGAAGGTAGTCAATAAGACCGGTGCTCTGTTCCCGTCCACCGGCGGCATGGGTACAACACTGTTCACCGTACTGGGTGTATCCATGATGGCAGGCGCAGCTGGTCTGTATGTGGTAAAGAGAAAGGTTTCCAACAAGTAAATTCTAATTCCAAAGGCGGGTAAAATAAAGGTCTCTTATGAAAAATTTCCTGATAAACTGTATGCTTCTGCTGCTGTTCCTTTGCGGACTGGGACTGTTGATGTATCCGACAGTCAGTAACCTGGTGAATGAACGCAACCAGTCCACTGTTATTACGCAATATGAACAGGAGGTTGACCTGCTGGAAGAGGCGGGTCAGGCATACTACCGGCGGGCAGCGCAAACCTATAATGAAAGTCTTCCCACAATGTTTACCAATGAAGATCCTGTTGGTACAAAATGGGATGACTTATACCAGGAAATGCTGAATCCCACAGGGGATGGCATTATGGGCGTATTGCAAATTGATAAGATCAATGTGAATCTGCCGATTTATCATGGAACCTCAGAGGATGTCCTCCAGGTTGCCGTCGGACATCTGCCGGCAACCTCTCTTCCCGTCGGCGGGGAAAGTACACATGCTGTTTTATCCGCACATACCGGTCTTCCTTCTGCAAAGCTCTTCACAGAATTGGATCAGCTGGAAATGGGTGATATGTTCAAAATAACTGTACTGGGTGAAATGCTCGTCTATCAGGTCTGCAACATTCGCATTGTAGAGCCGGATGATTCAGACTCCCTCCGTATTTTTGAAGGTGAGGACTATGTGAGCCTTGTTACCTGTACTCCCTACGGCATCAATTCGCATCGTCTGATCGTGACAGGAACACGCATTCAGATTGAAGAAGCAGAGAAAGAGGGTCTGTTCGTAGAGACCGACGCAGTATTCCTGGATAAAACACTTTTAATTCCGTTTGCTGTGATTCCCATCGTTATTATATACTTCTTCTGGGTAGCAGTAAAAACAAGCGGAAAACGCAAAAACAATGGGGGGGATAACCCGTGAAGCATTTCATAAAAAAAATCAGTATCGGGTTTCTTTCTCTGCTCCTGATGCTGATGATCGTTCCGTTTACAGCATATGCTGCCGGACCTGGCATCATTTCCATTATGCTTTCTCAGTGTCAGATTCCTATTTCTGATCTGAACACAGAAATCAGCATTTATCAGGTTGCATCCCGTTCAGATGTGGGTGCATTCTATCTGACCGATGCATTTAAGGACAGCGGTGTAACAATTGAAGCACTGGAGTCTGCAGGCGCCTCAGAGATGAATGCCATTGCACGGACGCTGAAGGAATATACCGGCAAGAAGTCAATTGCCTATGATTCCTATGTAACTGCACTGAGTCAGGACTGTAAGGTATCCGGTCTGGAAGAGGGTGCTTACCTTGTATTGATCCAGGATGTACGGGACAGCAGATATACCTGCACATTCTCGCCTATGGTCTTTTTGATTCCTTCTGTCAATGCAGAGGGGGATAATTGCTGGGAGATCGAGGCGGTGCCCAAATTCTCCCTGGACCGTGTGACTATGACAGAAACAGCAACACGTGAAACTACTGCAACATCTGCAACAGTCGTACTTGGCTCTACAACGCCTCCATCATCCCAGACGGAGACAACACCCACAACAACTCCGCCGTCAACAGCACCTCAGACAGAGACAACGACTACAGGCACGACGACTGTAACAACGGTATCGACTGTAACAACAACGGTACGTACTACAGTAACCACGCAAAAAACGGAGTATCTCCCGCAGACTGGTGTTCTCGTATGGGTGGTATATCTGCTGGCTGGACTGGGTATTATCTGCCTGATTACTGTATGGGGATTTTCCCGTAAAAAATCCGCAGGAAAGACCATGAAGCTGCTGACACTCTTTATAGGCTGCGGATGCCTGGCAGGTGCTGGTGCAATGTATGCAGAGCCTTATTTTGTTGAACGAGCCTCTGTTCCAGTCATGTCCATGGCGGTCAGAGAGATCAGAAAGCAGCAGGCGATGTCGGTATCTGAACCGGAGGAGACGGAGCAGACTGAATTCGAAAACGAAGAAGGCATTTTCGCAGAATATACTGAAGTGTCCAGTACAGAGGATGCTCCAGGAGAGGAGACGGAACTCCCGATTGCTGAGGCTGTACCGCTGACCTATACGGTTGATGGCAGTTCTTATATCGGCATTCTGGAAATTCCATCGATTTATCTGGAACTTCCGATTGCATCGGATTGCTCTATGGCAACCCTGAGAAACTCACCCGGATGCTATGCAGGTACTCCGGCAGCATCTGATCTTGTGATTGGTGCGCATAATTACGCTTCTCATTTTGGGAATCTCTACCTGCTTTCTGCGGGTGCAGAGGTCTATTTTACTGATGTAAGCGGGACGCTGTATACCTATCATGTTGCAGATGTAACAGAGGTTACACCCGATCAGGGAGAGGCTGTCCGGAATTCTGAACATGACCTTGCACTTTTCACCTGTAATTACAGTGGTGCGCGTCGTGTGGTTGTATACTGCGATCTTGTAGAATAATGTAATGAACCGCATGGTTCCGGATATTTCGGGATCATGCGGTTTTTCTTTCCAAAGAAGGGACAAAAATACATAAAAGCTTTACTGAAAGCACTATAAAAAATGGGATATATGATGTATAATGAAGTCATAAAGTGCAGGGGAAGTGCGCTATGTACCGGAGTGATTTCGCAACAGGCAGAGGGATTCTGTTGGTGCATGCCGCCTTGCATTGTATATGAGGACATAACATAAAATGAGGAGGAACGTGTTATGAAATACGCAAACCGAATTCTGCCGATCGTGCTGGCATCCATGCTGGCGGCGAGTTCTGTAATCGGATCTGGTTCTGCACTGATTGCCTATGCAGCAGATGAGACCACAGAAGCAGTTGAGGTACTGACACCTGCTGTTGCCTTTGACAGTCAGTATGCTTCTGTTGACACAGAACTGCATGTAACTGTCAGCAATGCTGAGAACTATACTGTAATCTGGTATGTAGGCGATGCTGAAGCAGGAACCGGCGAAAGCTATCTGGTAACAGAGGCAGATCTTGAAAAGTTTATCCGTGCAGATGTTGTGGTTGACGGCGAGGTCATTGCAACCAATTCGCTGTATTGCAGCCGACTGCCTGTTGTTTACATTGACTGCGAGCAGCTGGATGAGATGAATGGTTCATGGACGCATGAAGACTATTACGATGCAACCATGAAGATTCAGGGAAATGACGAATACAACAAGGAAAAGCAGCTTTATGACGGTGTAATTGAGATCAAGGGAAGAGGCTCATCCACATGGGGATTCCCGAAGAAGCCGTATAAGATCAAGCTGGACAGCAAGACCAGCATTTTTGGTATGGGCAAGAACAAGCACTGGGTGCTGCTGGCAAACTATGCAGACAAGAGCCTGATGCGTAACTATACCGCAAACAGCATGGCACAGGGTCTGGGCGAACTGGCGATGGATTCTGTATTTGTAGATGTTGTTATGAACGGCGAATACTGCGGTAACTATCAGCTTTGTGAGCATGTTCGTATCGATAAGAATCGTGTGAATATTTATGATTATGAAAGTGCTGCGGAGGATGCAGCTGAGGCGATCTGTGATGGTGCTGGTATTACAGAAAAGGCAGTGAAGAAGGAACTGGAAAACCTGATGTCTGAGGATTTCTCCTGGATGACAACTGGTACCGTTACTCTGAACGATGTGACCTATGATGTTACTGCCCTGTATCCGGATTGGGCAGAACTGAGAGAGCATATTGAAAATGTGGATGGCTATCTGCTGGAACTGGCAAAGAACGCAGGCGATGAGGTTACAAACTGGACGACACCCAACAGTAACCTGATCTGCTCCTCTAAGCCGGAGTTCCTGCTGACCAACGAGGAGATGTACGGCAGCGTACAGGATACCATCGGTAACTTTGAAAATGCACTGTACAGTTCCAACTACAATGTAACCATTGACGGTGAGTCTGTTCCGTATAATGAACTTTGCAATATGGATTCTCTTCACGGTTACTGGACAACCTGTATGATCTTCATGAATGAAATTGGTCACCGCAGCAATTACCTCTATCTGGAGGACGGCGAGGTTGTGTTTGGTCCGGTATGGGACTATGACTGGTCCGCAGGATGCAGCATTGCAGGCTGGCCTGAACTGAATTATGATCAGTGGTGGGGTCAGGGTGCATGGGCTGGTACCTGGTTCTATGAGGTAGGAATGAATGACTACTTTGCAATTAAGGAACAGGAATTCTACTGGAACAACCGTGAACTGATCGATTCTTACCTGAATGCAGAAAATCCGGAAAGCCTTGTGAATGAGACTTATGAAAAGCTTTACGAGTCCGGTATGGCGGATTCCACACTGTGGCATGGTGAGGGTGCTTATACGGAAGATTTCGAGAGCATGACTACATGGCTCAGCAACCGTCTGGCATGGATGGATGAGCAGTTTGCAACAGAAGAAAGCGCGATCCAGAGTCTGTCAGGTACAGTCAGCAGCAATCTGACGGTAACCGCACAGAATGCAGACGGTACTGCCCTGGAAGCCGATGATATCTCTGTGATTACAGGCGGCGGTAAGGCTGCAGCCGGCGAGGAGATTCAGGTAACTGCATCCGTTGCAAACAGCTGGGAAGCAAACTATATGGCGGTTTATGTAAACAATACATACCTGGAAACAGTTGCACCGGAAAATGGAACAGCTGTCTTTACCATTCCCGCTGAATATCTCAACAGCGAGATCGGCACAAAGAATGTGATTCAGGTTTATGGTATGAATGCGCCTGACAGTGCATATTATTCCTGCACAAACTTTGTAACAGTTGTACAGTATGAGAGCGAGGGCGGTACAGATGTGCCTGTTGTAACAACTCCTGCTGAGACAACAACAACTACTACAACAACTACTACAACAACTACGACTACCACTACTGCCGCAACTACAGAAGCAGCAACAACTCCGGAGGAGACCACTACAACAGAAGAGACCACAACAACTCCGGAGCCGACAACAACAACTACTACAACAACGACAGAGGAAGTAACAACGACGACTACCACTACAACAACAGAGGAAACCACAACGACTACTACCACCACAACAACAGAAGAAACAACGACGACGACTACTACCACAACAACAGAGGAAACAACGACAACTACAGAACCGACCACAACCACAACAACGACTACAGAAGAAATTACGACTACCATAACCAACCCGATCGTATCCGGTGATGATACAACCGTTGTACTCAGTGATGTAGAATTCGGAGCAGAATATGATCTGTCCGCATATGATTATGAGAATATCACTGCGATCAGCGTACAGTTCAGTGATACAATTCCGAATGCAGGCGGTAATCTGGTTCTGGGCGGATGGTCTGAACAGCATCCGATTCAAGCAGCTGATCTGGTTGATGGTGCAGTGATGTTTGAAATTACAAATCCCCAGTCTGTCATGACAATTTATAATTATTATGGTCTTGGTACACTGGAATCTGTAACCCTGCATTATGGCAGCGGTGCAACAGTAACAACAGCAACGACTGCGGGTCCGACGCTTCCGGCAGAGACAACCGCTACAACCACTACAACCGTTCCGGAGGAGACCACCAAAACGACAGCTGCAACAACAGTTACCAGTGCAGGTCCCACACTTCCTGCAGAGACGACTGCTGCAACTGTCAAGACAACCGTAACAACAGTCACAACAACGGAGACGACTACAGTGACAACTCAGCCGGCAGTATCCGAGGACAGCATTGTTCTGACTGATGTTGAATTCGGCAGTGCTTATGCTCTGACAGATTATGAATACAAGAGCATCCAGTCTGTTACACTGTGTTTCAGCGGTTCGATTTCCGGTTCCAGCGGTTGTCTGGTACTGGGCGGATGGTCTGAGACTCACAACATCATGTATGCAGATATTGATGAAAACGGATGTATTACCTTTGATATCACCAATCCGCAGGATGTTATGACGATCTACAACTATTATGGTTTGGGTACACTGGAATCTGTAACCCTGCATTTCTGATCAATCATAGAGAAAATCTGATTCCGTGTTAAAATGGGCTGCTGCAATATTTAAGTTTGCAGCAGCCCTCTTTATGTCTTTGCGGCGATATTTTGCGAAATAAAAAGAAAAGGCGTTTCTGTTTCGTCTGGGATGCGGTGCATCGCCGGAAACAGGAACGCCTGATTTCCATCTGTCAACAGGGGGAGACAGCCTGGAAGAAAAAAAGAAAAAGAGGATATGTGTGCTAAAAAAGTAGGGAGAACGGAGCAGAGAATTTGCTCCGATATTTGAGTACTTACGAAAAGCCGTTTCTTTTCGTCTGATACAAGTATACCATGACAGTGCGGTTTCGTCAATGTGATATTGTGCTGTATTTGTTGCATTTTTACGCTTTTTCCAGTGCATGTGCCTGATCGGTGCAGAAATGCCGGAATGCAGGAGTGATTCTTTTCGCTTCTTTGCAGGATTCTGCAATGCGGTTCGTCTTGCAATTCCCTAAGAAAAATGGTATACTGAATGAAAAAGCAGATCGTAACGGGATTCTGTTTTATTGTAATGGAGGAAATTGACATGGATTGGTGCAGGAACTATAAAAAAGCAATTACATTCAGCTATGATGACGGTGTGGAGCAGGATGTGAAACTTCTGGAGATTCTGAACGAATATGGCTTGAAAGCCACCTTTAATCTGAACACTGGATTGAATTACGATCATGGCACATGGAAATACGGCGA
>JAFURN010000150.1 GCA_017480865.1 Ruminococcus sp.
GCCATGCCGGGAAGATCTCGTGCCTCCATCGCCGGAATAAGTCCTGCCGCAAGCTCCGGCGTATCCAGTACCGTCCAGTGATGCTCACACCCCAGTGCCTCCGCCATACAGCGGATGTATTCCGGGTCGCTGTTCGGCTGAAAATGACTCTTCTGAAAATACCGGTCATTGTCCTGATAATCTACAGAAAAGGTGTGCAGGGTTCTCCCCTGCTTTTTCATTGCCCTTGCTGCTACGGAGGAAATCAGACTGGAATCCAGTCCCCCTGACAAAAACGTACCAATGGGAACATCCGACACCAGCTGCCTTGTAATGGAATCCTCCACCAGGTAGCGTACATGCTCTGCGGTCTGGGTAAAGGTTTCGGTGTGCGGCTGTGCCTTCAGCTGCCAGTAGGTCACTGTCTCCAGACTGCCGTCATAATAATATGCATACTGGGCGCGTCTGAGTTCCTTTATGGTACGGAACACGCCGCAGCCCGGTGTTCTGCCCGGACCCATGAAGATCAGTTCCGCAATACCCTGCCTGTCAATTTCATGCGGAACATCCGGATGTGCAAGAAGTGCCTTGATCTCAGAGCCGAACACAAGACCATCCTTTGTTTCTGCATAAAAAAGCGGCTTTACACCAATACGGTCCCTTGCCAGAAACAGCCGCTCGGTACGGTGTTCCCATACCGCAAAGGCAAAGATGCCGTTAAAGCGTTCGGTGCAGGCTGCACCCCAGCGGATGTATGCCTGCAGGACTACTTCCGTATCGCAGGTCGTTTCAAAAACGATCCCTTCTGCCGAAAGTGCCTGCCGCAGTTCCTGTGTATTGTATAGTTCGCCGTTATAAACAATGGTATATGTCTCACCGTTGCCGCATCGTGTCATAGGCTGTCTGCCGTATTCTACATCAATAACCGCAAGCCGCTGATGTGCCAGCACACAATGCGGCTCGGCAGCAAACTGACCATTCTGGTCAGGACCTCGCCGCACAAGTGTTTTCTGCATTTTTTCAAGGATGTCTGTGCATTGGCGCAAATCCTGCGCCTTGCTGCACATACCGCAAAATCCGCACATACAAGTACCTCCTGATATCAGTCTCTACTTAGTATATGCGGATTTTTTTCAATTTGTACCTGGGAAAGCCCGGAATCCACCAGGTGCTTTTTCATGCAGAACCACCTTGATCCAGAAATTTCTGAAATGCTGACGGCATGGTCAGTTCCCTCCGGATCTCCTCCAGGGTTTTCCACTGAAACCGGGAGGGTGTGCTGCCGCAGGTAATGCAGATTCCCTTCATTTTCCACCGGATATGGGTGAAAATATGCACCTGCTCTGTGGTCCGGCACACCGACAAGGGAACACATCCCCATGCTTTCGCCTGACTGAGTGCTGCCTGCGCATCCATTTCCTTCTCTGCATTGGGAAATTCCCAGAGTCCTGCCAGCAGTCCGTGCATGGGTCTCTGACAGACCGCGTAACGTTCTCCGCACTGCATCAGAAATACAGTCATGGAAACCTCTTTTTTCGCTGCTTTCTGCTTTCGGACCGGAAGCCGCCCGGATGTGCCGTTTTTGCGGCTCCGGCAAAGATGCTTCAATGGACACGCCTCACATCGGGGCGCACCATTCGGAATGCATACCACTGCTCCCAGTTCCATGAGCGCCTGGGTCAGCACACCGCACATAGCGGCATTTTCCCTGGGATATACTGCATGCAGCATCTGAGTTACAGATCGTTTTACATCCGGACGGTCTGTCTCTGCAAAGGAATCCTGCAAACGCATAACAACACGCAGAACATTGCCATCCACCGCAGGAACAGGCAGCCCGAAGCAGATGGAGCCGATCGCACCTGCTGTATAGTCTCCGATCCCGGGAAGTGCCCTGATCTTCTCATATTCACTGGGAAAGCTGCCGTCATAGGTACAGCAGATCTCCTTCGCCGCAAGCTGTAAATTCCTTGCCCGGGTGTAATATCCCAGACCCTCCCATGCCTTGCGCACCTGCTCCTCATCTGCACGGGCGAGCACCTGCACCGTGGGAAAACGCTCCAGAAAACGGCTGTAATATCCCTTTACGGCTTCCACCCGTGTCTGCTGGAGCATGATCTCCGACAGCCATACATGGTACGGCTCTTTATCCCGGCGCCATGGAAGATCACGTGCATTTTTCTCATACCACTGACAAAGCGGCTGCACCATATTCCGCAGGATCTCCTGCTGCGCAGTACGAACCTGTCCCATACGCTGTATGATCTTCTTATACACCGGCATCATATGTACTTCACGGCAGACCTCCGGGATCCTTTCAACCGGAATCCACTCCACAGCACTGTTTTCATCCGGCTTTACCTTCAGCTTATCCTTTTTCCGCGCGATCAATCCAAACGAAATATTATAATGCACATGTGCCGCAACCGGTGTCCCGTGCTTTTCATGCGCAGCAACCGGCAGAACATCCAGAGACAGGATCTCGCTGCAAAGCGGCTCTGCTATGGTGATCCCGGTCTCCTCCTTTGCCTCACGCACTGCAACCCCAAGAAAATCAGTATCGCCATCCGCATGACCGCCCGTCCACGCAAAGGACTGATAGATGTTATGATACACCATAAGCGTTTGCGTCATGGTTTCATCCAGGATCATTCCCGAACAGGTCACATGACCGCCGGCCTTGCACTCTCTGCAAAATATATCTGTGCCGTACTGCTCCGCTGCCGCAAGGATCTCCTCTTTTGCACGTATTTCATCTGCTGTCTGCGGTATATATGCCTCCAGCTGCTCTTTCCACATTATTTTCAACTCCTGTTTATGAAATCGCATCCTGTGCGGAATCATATGCTGCAATCAGTTCCAGTGCGACCTCCTTCCGGGTACGTCTGGTATCCATTGCCAGCTTTTCAATATGACGATGCGCCTGTAATTCCGTCATAGTCTCCCGTTCGATCAGCAGACACTTCGCCCGGGAAACATAGCGCAGTTCCTCCAGCTTTTTCTGGAGCCTTGCATTTTCCTGCTTCATTCCCTGCAGGCGGCGCCGCACCGCAAGCCCCTGCCGGATCGCCTGATGAAACATGGATTTATTCAAAGGCTTCGTCACGACAAAAACACCTCTGTCCACGGTCCGGCTGCTCATTACCTCCGCCATGTCCGTTCGGCAGATGAGAATAATTCCTGCACTTGTGGATTCACTCATCTGCAAAGCAAGAGCAGTACCCAGTTCATCCTTCAAAGGTGTATGGATGATCAGCAGATCAAAGCTGTCCTGCTGAAGCATGCGCCGTGCTTGATCGCCGCTTGCAACAACAGATACATCCTGACAGCCGCACTGCTTCACAAAGCCTGCCACCGCATCCAGACCGGTTTCACTGCCGGATGCAATCAAAGCGCGTCCTGTACCCAAGGTCAGTCCCTCCTTCCTTCTTCAAATCAGTTCGGGACTGCCTTAGAAATAATGCCGGAAGCAATATTCCAGGGGATCAGCTGCTGCTTCGTATTCTGCGATCTGCCGCTGCTTCTGATGCAGGACGTTATCTGTCACGGACTGCGGCACATGCTTTCCGACAAATCCGCTCTCCGCAGTCTGAACAAGAGCATCCTTGAGCGATCCTGGCAGCTGCGGAAGCAGAAGCGTCTGCTGCTCCGAGAAGGCAACACTCTGCTCTATGCCTTCCATACCAGCCTCAAGCAGAAGCTGAAACGCCAGATAGGGATTGCAGAATGCATCCGCAGAGCGCACCTCCAGAGCCGGTACACAGCCCGGAGTATCGATCAGGTTCAACACAGGCGTTTCACGGTTCGCACCCTCTGCATCAAAGCGCTCATAAGAGTTTACAACGGGATTCATAAAGGATGTGAATTCTGAGATCCGGTTCAGAATGCCTGCCATAAAACGCTTTCCCTCTTGGGTAATTGTATCAGGGCTGCTGCCGAAAATCGACTTTCCCTCCTTAGAGATGCTGATATAAATTTTCAGGGCACTGCCAATTTCATAAGGCAGCGGCTTCGGACTGAAGGAAGCATACAGTCCATTTCGTGCAGCAATAGTCTTTACCACGGTTTTATAGTGCATCATATTATCCGCAGCGGTCAGAGGATCCCCCGATGCAAAATCGATCTCATTCTGTCCGGGGCCGGATTTATGACAGGAGGACGTAGGACGCAAACCCATTTCCTCCAGAGACAGGCAGATCTCACGGCGTGTATCCTCGCACTGGTCCAGCGGCGCAATATCCAGATAGCCGCCGTTGTCGTAAGGAATCCGTGTGGGATTGCCTTCCATGTCAGTTTTGAACAGGTAGAACTCGCAGCGTGTACCGATTTCACACTGACATCCCATCTCCTGGAGTTTTTTCGTTGTATTTCTGAGATTCCGGCGCAGATCGCCCTCATAGGGAACACCGTTTGGTGTAAAAAGATTGCAGAAAAAACGCACCACACGTCCTGACTGGGGTCTCCACGGCAGCACCGAAAGGGATATCGTATCCGGACGCAGCATCAGTGTGCAGGGCTGCTCCTCCAGAACGTCTGCGGAATGCACTGGAATTCCATACTCGATGGCACGGTCCAGTTCTCTTGGCATAATGGCAATGTTCTTCATATTGCCGAAGGTATCGCAAAAGGATAAACGGATAAACTTGATGTCATTCTCCTCAATAAAGCTCTGGGTATCGGCTGCTGAAAAATACATAGGAAGCCTCCTGTTCGTTTATGATATCCCTGTTATTATACCGCTTTTGCAGCATTTTGTAAAGCGGATATGCACAAAAAGGTTCTGTTCTGAATATTGGGGGATAAACTTATCCCCAAATCTGAAAGAGAACCACAAAAAAGCTGCTGCATCCTCGCCCGGACACAGCAGCCTTATACTATTTATAATATAGCCATTACGGAATGATCAGTACCGGTGTACCAACTTCAACCATGTAGAACAGGTTTTCTGCAAAATCAACCGGAAGATTAATACAGCCATGAGAACCATTATACATGTAAATGTCACCGCCGTATTCTGCACGTTCCAGGTCATGAAGACCTACATCGACCCATGTAACAGGCATCCAGTACTGAACCTCAGTCTCATAGCCTTCACCCTTCAGTACCTTGGGACTCTCTCTGGACCATACACGGAATACACCAGTCGGTGTATTGAACTGCGGATCACATCCCATACCGGTTACGCAGTCTGTATCCATTGCCAGAACACCATCTACATAGTACCATACATGCTGATTGGTAATATCAACCTCAATGTAGGTATCGCCAATATCATTTTCATCACGGCAGTATGCACGCTGTGCATATTCCGGCTCAACTGTTACACTCTCGCCTGCCTTGATATATTCCGCCAGCTTTTCCGCTGTTGCAGAAACATCGGTTTTCCAGCCATAGATACCATGCTCGCCCAGCGGCAGCTCAATGGTGCCCTGAAGTGTGGTCTTGAAGGTACGTGTATAGCCTGCAACAAAGGTATCATACTTATCTGCCAGATTCGCCTGAACCCATGCCTCAGCTGCAACAGAATCTACCGTAACGTTGCCCTCGGCATCTGTGGATACCCAGTCCACAATCACAGAGGAATCCAGCACTTCAGTACGGTCACCGAAATCATAGGTAATGGTCAGACCCGTCATAGAGTTTACCTCTTCCAGTTCTGCCGCCATGCTTGCTGCCGTTTTTTCCGCCTTCAGATAGCAGTCACAGTCCTCCAGCCGGATGGTAGACTGACCCTCCCGTACCTGCTCCAGTGTATAATCCACCAGAATATTTACATCGATCATATCACCATGATCCTCAGGAATGATCACGTATGTGCCGTCAGCCTGCTTCTGGAGATAGGCATCCGTAGGCGGCGCGCTGCCCCATGTATAGTTCCGTACCATATTGGCAAGCTTGGTTTCATCATAGGTATTGACCAGCTGAGTGGTATACTTAGCCGGACTGAGATAATTCACGAACCACAGCATAACATTCTGGTCTGCTGCCTTTTTGAATGCTGTGTCATTCGCCAGTGAAATCGCAGAACCGAATTCCTCTCCCTCAAAGCGGATCTCCTCGCCGTTCTGCTTCACAAAGGTCAGACCCTGAACCTCACCCTCATGGATGACTGCCTGGGTTGCCTCGTCCATGGTCATGCCGCCGATATCCACACCGTTCATATAGGTGTTCGGCAGAAATCCCTTGCTGCAGATCAGCATACCTACAATGTACGCAAGCAGGATCAGCATCACAAATACACTGATCAGAATAACACCGATCCGGTTCTTCTTTGCAGCAGCCGCTTCCGCAGCCTGTCTGCGCTGACTCTGACGATAATCACGTGGGATCTCGTAGTCATATGTATCATCTGCATTACGTCCCCGTCTGCCGCTTGCTTCCGACTGACGCTGTACATAACGCTGCGCCTCCTCTGCCGCATTGGAGGGCGCCTGTGTTCTTCTGGTGCTGCCGCTGTCCATGGAGTTCATAGACTCCTTGATACGGCGCATCTTCTCCATTTTCTCTTCCGCTGCACTTCTCGGCTGCACACTCTGTCCGCCTGCACGCTGGGCAGATGCCTTGACAGCTGTACGCTTCTTGGGAGCCGTACTGTTCCGGCGTCCGGAAAGCTCCGATACACTCTTATTGCTCACCGGCTTGCGCTGGGGAGCCGTTCTTCTCTGTTGTCCGCCGGACAAGGACTGCTCCATCTGACGGTGCAGGTCCTCTCTGGACATCTGTGTACCAGCGGAAGCACTGCTGCGAGGCTGGTAATTCGGGGTTCTGTTTTCGCTCAAAACGATCCTTCCTTTCTCTTGTTCTTTCATCTCATGCTTTCTATATCATTCAGCCGTACCGCCTGTACTGCGGATGCGACGATATTTCTCACCATTCATTATTATATATTACCTCACACATTTTGTCAACCGTTTTCGACATCTTTCTCAAATTAACTTCAATCTGTAACCAGTTCATCTGAATGTCCTGTTGAGCCGCAATAGAAATCATCCTCTCAAAAATCAAACCAGCCTCAAGATTTTGAGATAAACACCGAATTTTTTGTGCAGAAAGTATGAAAATTGGATAAAAGTTTGTGTAATGTTGCGATTGACTTACGGAAAAAATTGTATTATAATCTTAAATGGGTAAGCGTGGTTTCGAGGAAAAGCCACGTAGGGGTTACCCATAAAAAATTACCAAGTTGGTTTTAATTTAGGAGGTTTGACCAATGGGAATCAAAAATTTCAAGAAGACGCTGGCTGTTCTTATGGCAGCAAGCACGCTGACTTCTGCGTTCTCTGCTCTGTCTGCAGAGGCATATGAAGGCAGCACACCGAACGTATCGTTCACCATGCCTGAAATGCCGATCGTAGCAGCAGGCAGCACTGTATCTGTAATCGAATCCAAGGGTTACGAGGAAGGTGCATATGCAGAATGGGCTCCGGTTGACGGTGCTGACGGCTACAACGTGTACTGCGATGGCGTGCAGATCGACTCCATGCTGATCCGTCAGTACTCCGGTTACTTCAGAGCAGACGCAGTTGGCCTGAAGGCTGGCAGCCACACCCTGAAGATCGTTCCGACAAGCGGCGGTTCTGAAATGACTTCCGCTGCTGCGGAAGCAACTGTTACATCCACTTCTTACGACAGAAGCGGTTTCTGCTTTGCAAAGAACTCTGTAACAGGCGGCTCCGGTATCGGTGCTTACAACGATGACGGTACTCTGAAGGACAACGCAGTGGTTCTGTATGTAACTGAAGAAACCAAGAACACAGTTACCATGGATGTGCAGACAGCTGCATCCAAGACAACATCCTGCACAGGTATCGGTGCAATTCTCAAGGCTATGCAGAAGGGCTATGAGTCACGTCCGGTTTGTATCCGTCTTATCGGTAAGGTAACCGCTGACGGTGTAAACACCTCCGGCGATACCAACAACATGCTGCTGAAGGCAAGTGCTACTGACAGCCCGATTCAGAACATCACCATTGAAGGTATCGGTGAGGACGCTGTATGCTATGGCTTCGGTATCCGCTGCCAGAGAGCAAGAAGCATTGAGATCCGTAACCTGGCTGTTATGCTGTTCGGCGATGACGGTATCGCACTGGAAACCGACAACTACAACATCTGGGTTCATGACAACGACATTTTCTACGGAACCGCAGGCAGCGACGCTGACCAGGCTAAGGGCGACGGCTCTATGGACCTGAAGAACGACTCCAAGTACATCACTGTTTCTTATAACCACTTCTGGGATTCCGGAAAAATGTCCCTGTGCGGTATGAAGAGTGAAACTGCTGAAAACTGGATCACCTATCACCACAACTGGTTCGACCACTCCGACTCCCGTCATCCGAGAATCCGTACAATGTCCGTTCACGTTTATAACAACTACTATGACGGCAACTCCAAGTACGGTGTAGGCGTTACGATGGGTGCAAACGCATTCGTTGAAAACAACTACTTCAGAAACTGCAAATACCCGATGCTGATCTCCATGCAGGGCAATGACGGCGGCACCTTCTCCAGCGAAGACGGCGGTATCATCAAGTCCTACAATAACTACATGGAAGGTCAGACCGGTTATACAACCTATCAGGAAAACAATACCGAGTTCGATGCTTATGAGGCTTCCTCCAGAGACGAACAGGTACCGTCTTCTGTAAAGTGTGTACAGGGCGGCACCGGTTACAACAACTTCGATACAAACAGCAGCATCATGTACAGCTACACTCCGGATGCAACCGCTGACGTACCGACTATTGTTATGAACCTGGCTGGTCGTCTGAACGGCGGCGACTTCGAATGGGAATTCAACGACTCTGTTGATGATACAGATTATGGTATGAACACAGGACTGATGTCTGCGATCACATCCTATCAGTCCGGCGTTGTTGCGATCGGCAGCGGCTTTACTTCTGATACCGGTACAACTCCGGTTGTTACAACTGCAACAACCACCACAAAGCAGGGTGACACAACAACAACTTCCAAGTCCACTACAACTACTACAGCTTCTTCCGGAAGCACAGTAACAGCCGGTGATTATGTTCACAACTTTACAGAGAACGGCACATCCAGCACATTCTATACCATCTCCGGTAACCTGTCTACTTCCAAGGGTACTGTTACCTACAACGGTCTGACACTGACACAGTGCCTGAAGATGGAAACTGCTACATCCATCGGCTTTACTGCTGGTTCCGCAGGCAAGCTGACTCTGGTATTCGTTGAACCGGAAGCTACCATCAAGGTTGACGGTACCAAGTATACAGCAAGCGGCGACGGCATCATCACAGTTGACGTTGCAGCAGGCGCACACACAATTACAAAGGCTAACACAGCAAACCTGTTCTATATGGTTTACTCCGGCGAGGGCGGCACAGTTGTTACAACTGCAACCACACAGTCCTCTTCTTCCGGTCAGACAACAGCATCTACAACCAAGACAACTGTTGCAACAAACAAGCCGGTTGTTGAAGGTGATCTCGAAGTTGTAAGCGTTGGCGGATGGAACGAAATGATGTATCTGGTTGTATCCGGTGTTTCTGACGCTGATGTAACTGCTGTTTCCTACAGCGGTCCGGTAAGCGGCTCCCTCACAGGTGAAGACTTCGAGTATCTGGTAAGAGACGTTGACAAGGGCACTCGTGTTGATGTAACTGGTCTTACCTCTGGTATCTACTCCATTACAATGGAAACCTCCAAGGGCTCTGTAACAGTAAGCGACGTTGCTGTAGGTGCGCAGGATCGTTCCGGTTATGCACACTTCAACTACACAGCAGGCGTTGGTGCATACAACGATGACGGTACTCTGAAGGACAACGCAATCGTTCTCTATGTAACAGACGGCAACAAGGATACTGTATCCATCACATCCAAGGACGGCACAAAGGTAACCGGTATCGGTAACATCCTCAATTCCGCTGGTCAGGATAATGGCTCCGGCGCAACATCCAAGGGCGGTACACCGAACACAAACAGCGACATCATCGAAAAGATCGCCAAGGACGGCACACCGCTGGTAATCCGTATTATCGGCAACGTAACTGCTCCGGCTGGTCTGACAGAATTTGACTCCGTAAACTACGGCGGTTCTGTTGGTGACAACGGCTACATGGCAAGAATGCAGTCCGGTAAGGACATCACAATTGAAGGTATCGGTACTGACGCTACCATCAACGGCTGGGGTATCCACTTCATCGCAGAAACTGCAAACCC
>JAFURN010000151.1 GCA_017480865.1 Ruminococcus sp.
ATTGACGAGTATATGGAGATGTATCGCTCCTTGGACGAGGACAATCAAATTCCCAAGCAGATCGCCCAGCAAAAAGAACGGCTGGAGCTTGCCCAAAAGAAGAAAAGCAAGCTGCTGGAATACAATGTCACAGGGCAGCTTTCCGATGAGGATTTTCTGACCCTCAACAAGCAATGTTCCCAGGAGATCGCCGATGCGGAGGCTCAGATACGGGAACTGGAATACCAGATGTACTCCAAAGAAGAATTCCGGCAGCACATGGAAACCATCCGCAGCACTCTGGAAGCTGCCCGCCGGGATGCGGCTACAGGCATGATCACCAACGAATTTGTCGAGAAATATATCGATAAGATTCTGGTCACACCGGAGGATGACCACACATTACGGCTGGATATCAAGATCTTTACCGGCGAATCCACGCAGCGGTATCTTGAAAAACTCGTGAGTCGTACGGGTCACACGTTCAAGAAGATGATCGAAGCTTACGAGCAGGGTCTGCAGTAATCGCAAAAACTCCCTGCCGCATTACGCGGCAGGGAGCCTTTTTCATTTATTTATAAACCAGTTCGCCTTCAAAATACTTCGCAACACGAATCTCTACCAACTGATTCAGAATCGGGTCCACGCAAATTTGCAGCGTATTGCCGCCTTGATCCTTATAGTGCAGCCAAGCAAAGCAGGCTCTTGCATAACTGGTGCAGTTCATCTCCATCGGAGCGCCATACTGCTCCAGAATATTGTCAATCGTAGAATTCTGTGTCAGATTTTCATACTGGAACTCATTGTATGCACTGCTATCGTTGCCCCAGTTAACATAGTAGCGGTTTTCAGTGACAGCACCCTTGACACGCAGGTCAGCTGCCATCGTATTGCTGCCACCATCCTGATTGATCAGATAGAACTCCTCTGCATTCACTCTGCCGGTTTGTACATAATAATGATGATACACAGGCATCAGAATATCCACAAACGCAGCACCGAAGGGATCCGGCATCTGCGTACTATAGCCGCCAAATTCGATTTCCGTTTCGCCGAATGTGATTTTTTCAGACAATTTCTCAACAATGCCCGACTGAACTTCCGTCTCTACATCAGGCAGGTAAGGGGTCACATCCAGATACTGATTCATGAGGATATAGCAGTCATTGCCGAAATAGCTTCCGGTGAACTCATACTCGAAGTTTTCAGTCAAATCTCCGAACAGGTTTGCAGAATAATAGGTAAAAATTTGTCTGACCTTACCATTCTGGAAAGCAAAATATGCACAGCTGAACGGCTCATAATAGGCAACTTCCAGATATGCTGAAAATTCAGACTTGCTGTAATCCGGTTCGCCGTAGGCTGCGAAAAGATCTTCTTTTGTGCTGACGCCGGTTACAAAGGGTTCTGTCTCATTTCCGCTTCCAAACTGGACTCCGCTGTCGCCGTTGATCGTGATCGAATAGAACAGGCACTCAGAGAGCTTCTTGGGTTCATTGCTGGCATTCATTGCCACAAAAAAGACATAGGGCTTGTCTTTATCCTTAGTGTCCTCCAGCTCGACCCGGACACGAATGACGTTGCTCATATGCCAGGGCTGAATGATCTGCTCAAAATCGTCATAGGACGTTACGCCTGCATCCAAAATGCTGGACACGGGGCCGCCAGCATAGATCTCCTGACCCTTGATATAGAATTTCAGGGTACCTGTGGCAGCGTCCGTTTCGGGGAACACAGTTTCTGCCAGCTGGTAGCCTTCCGGCTCTGTGGGCTCGGTAGGTACTTCCGTCGGTGCCTCGGTGGGCGCTTCGGTCGATGCCTGTGTTGCTTCCGTCGGCGCAGTCACTCCCTCTGCTGTCTGACCGGCTGTGCAGCCGCTCATCAACAGACTGACAATAAGCAGAATCAGCAGCACCTGTCTTAGTGTTTTCATAGGTTTTCCTCCGTTTTGCGCTTTTGTTCCATATATTATAGCACGTCGCGTGCAGTCTGTCCACGGATAAAACAGTAAAATCGGACGAAATTTCCTGTGCACATTCCGCCTTCCTCATATCATCCTGACCGGAATCAAAACCTTCTTGACGGTAAAATAAAATTATGTTATCATAATATGCAGCCGCCGCTGTGGTGGAATCGGTAGACACAGGGGACTTAAAATCCCCCGGTAGCGATACTGTACGGGTTCGAGTCCC
>JAFURN010000152.1 GCA_017480865.1 Ruminococcus sp.
ACAACTACAACAACGACTACTTCTACGACCACAAAAGCCTCAACTACAACAACCGCATTCATCCTGCTTGGCGATGTCAATCAGGATGGTAAACTCACAGAAGAGGATGCTGTTCTCGTAGAGGAATACTATTATGCAGTCGGAGCCGGCATGGAAGGCGATCTGACAGATGTACAGATCAATGTCGCCGATGTAGATGGGGATGGCATGATTACGATGGCAGATGCATCCGAAATTCGTAAAATGGCAGGTGCTTCTACAACTGCATCTACCACAGCAAGCACCACAACATCCACTGCAACCGTTACAACAAAAACAACCGCCTCCACAACCAGCGGCAATGCAGAGCCTTCTCTTTACGGCGATGTAAATCTGGATGGTGTAGTAACACTTCTGGATACTGTTTACGTGAACAAATCGCTTGCAAAGGTAATTGATCTCAGCGCGATTCAGCGTCTGAATGCAGACTGCTGTGACGATGATACCATCAACGGCGGCGACGTATCTGCTCTGATGCGATACCTGGTAAGACTGGTTACAGAATTGCCAGTAATGCCCGGCTGATCATTTTCAGAATAAGTGAAGGGGAAATCTATGAAAAAGAGAATCAACAAAATCATCCCCGTCCTGTTGGCAGGAATCTGTCTGCATATGGGATCGCTGCATTCCATTTCCCTGACCGTTTCCGCAGAAACAGGAACCTATGGCGATCTGACCTATACCTGTCTGGAGGATGGTACCATTGAGATCACAGGATGCAGCAGCACCGCTGTAACAGTTGATATCCCCGCTGAGATCAATGGTATGGATGTTGCAGGCATTGGCGTTGGCGCATTTGAAAATGCAATTAATCTGACACATGTGACATTCCCGGAGGGATTGCTTTATATTGAAGAGGATGCATTTGCATACTGCGAATTCATTACAGAGTTTTTCATTCCCTCTACTGTTGAGAGGATCGGAGAAAGAGCTCTTGATACGGATTCGCTGACAGCAGTTCACATAGCCGAAAACAACGCATTCTATACAGATATTGACGGGGTACTGTTTAATAAAGCACGAACCGAACTGATTATGTATCCGAATGAAAAACCAGGAAATTCCTATAGAATTCCAGATGGTGTTGTCAGTCTTCATGAACTGGTCTTCGCCACCTGCGACCAGCTTACCAGCATTACATTATCTGATGATGTAGCTGAAATCGGAACAGAAGCACTGGAATACTGCAGTTCTCTTTCGGAAATCTGCGTTACGGAAAACAATTCCTGGTTCACGAGTGTGGACGGAGTGCTTTTCAGTAAGGATATGACCAGGATCGTACGCTATCCGGAAGGAAATACACGTACTTCCTACAAAGTCCCGGATGGAGTCAGAGTAATTGGTGATTCCGCATTTTACATCTGCAACAACCTCTATAAGATAACCCTGCCGGAGGGAGTAACGACAATTGAGAATTATGCGTTCAATTCCTGCAAAAATCTGTCTGTTTTGAATTTTCCGGATACCATAACACAGATCGGGGAACGTGTAATTACGTTCAGCAGTGCCTTGCGGCATATAACCCTTCCCAAGGGGATGACATCTGTAAATGAAATTGCTTTCTGGGATTCTAACGGGCTGCGTTCTATTACAATTCCCACCAGCATAAAAATTGTCGGAGATGATGCATTTCTGAATTGTACAAATCTGACGGATATATACTATGAAGGAACAGAAAGCGACTGGAATTCAATTGGTTTTGTTTCCTATGATACAGAATTTCAGAAGGCGACAGTCCATATGTCCAGTTCAGGACCCGATGTGATGCAGGCGATCACAGGTGATGTAAGTATGGATGAAACCATCGGTATAGACGATGCCAGCATGACGCTGTCCATTTATGCGAATCAGGCAGCAGGACTCTCCAATGACCGGTACACAGCAGGTCAGTTGATAAGTGCGGATACTGATGGGGCAGGTTCCATTGATATTACAGATGCTTCTGCAATTCTTAGTTTTTATGCGCAGAATGCAGCAGGACTCAGAGCGAATTGGGCAGATGTTCTCAACTAAGCATTTACCGAATCAGAAAGCGGTGCAGCTTTATGGCTGTACCGCTTTTTATATTGAATCATGCAGATTCATAACAGGAGAATATTGCGCTGTATGTGAGTGAACAGCTGATTAAGCAAGATTGTCCATCTGAACATTTTGTTCGTGTCGTTTTTGTGCTAAATGAAGTCGATATTATTCTAATTCCTTGCAGAAAATCATGCTATAATAGGTACAGAAACATTGCTCGGAACACTAAGAAAATACAGGGAGGTTTTTCAAATGAGCAAAAGACGATTCAAACTTGCTGCATGTCTGGTATCGGCTGTAATGTGTCTCAGTACGATATCTGCGATTTCCAGTACTGCTGTAGAAGCAGCAGGAAGTCTGACAACACTGGAAGCCATTGAAACTACGGAGGGGATCGCTATCAGCAACGACAAAATCAGCACAAATAATTACAAGGATGAAAAATACAATAACCCCGTTTCCTCAGAGTTTTTCTGTGCGGATCCCACCTCTGTGGAGTACAATGGCAGATTGTATCTGATTGGTACCAATGACCATGAGCAGTTTGAAGTTATAGGTCCTGATAAGGATAACACCTATGAGCAGATTAAATCCCTGGTCGTCCTGTCTACCGATGATATGGTGAACTGGATTTATCATGGAGAGATCAATGTGGGCGAGGTTGCTCCATGGATCACAAACTCCTGGGCGCCTTCCATCGTTTCCCGTGTTGAGGATGACGGAAAAACGCACTTCTACCTGTACTTCTCCAATAATGGTCTGGGCGTTGGCGTGATTCATGCCACTGATCCCTGCGGATCCTGGGATGATCCTCTTGGTAAGCCTCTGATCAGTTCAGGCACTCCTGGTCTTACAGATTGCCCGAATCCTTTTGACCCTGGTGCTGTTATTGATGATAATGGAGTGGGCTGGCTCTCCTTCGGTGCAGGTATGGCTTCTGATGGAACTACCTATATGCCTGGTTCCAACAGAATCGTCAGACTCGGTGCGGATATGGTTTCTATCGATAGTGAATTTGCAGAAATTCCTGCGCCCTATCATTTCGAAGCCAGTGAACTCAATTACATCAATGATACGTATGTATACACTTACAACACCGACTGGAGTGACCATTCCAAGCAGTGGGAATATGACTGTCCCGTACCGTCCCAGTGCAGCATGGTATATATGACCACAAAGACACCGCTTGATCCTACAAGCTGGGAGATGAAGGGCGAGTATTTCATCAATCCTGGTACAGCCGGCTTTGACTACTCCAACAATCACACGCATCTGCATAAATTCAAGGGTGAATACTACATCTTTTATCATACCCTGATGCTGAAGAGGGGCATGGGAATTACCGGCAGCTATCGAAGCATGAATGTGGACAAGATCAATGTGGACGAAGAAACCGTCACCATCGAGAAAACAGGCGGTACCAAAAAAGGTCCGGATTCTATCAGCAGCATCAATCCATTTACAGTAAATCCTGCAGCAGAACTGAACAACACAGCTGATATTTCTTTTGATACCAGCAATATGGCAGAACCGTCTGTTGTCAGTGATCAGGAAGGCGCATGGTTCAGTGTGCGGGATGTGGAATTCACCGCGTCCGAAGGTTCTGACGAAGCAGAAACTCCGGTTCATCTGGAAAAGACAGCTGTTGATACCATTCAGTATAACATCACTGTGCTCAGCGTAGACAAGGATACAATAATTTCTATGTATCCGTCTACAAAAGCAGGCGTAGACTGCGTTGGCTCAGCAGATGTTACAGGTACAGGTAAATATACCATCACCTGCGATATGGGCGGCGCTGAAGGACTTATGAATATGGGCTTCTTCAAGGCATCCAATGACGCACTGATCACATTCATCATCGACAGCATGACCGTCAATGGAACGTATGAAATTGACCTTTCCGCAGAACTGACCAACACCAGAGAGTGGGCAGATGGTCTGAGAAACATCTGGAACGGCTACTCTGACGGTGACCTGGTTTATGGCACTGATTATGCAGAGTTCCGATACAGCAAGAGCAATGATGCTATTGAATTTTATGCCGCAGAAATCCCAAGCGGAAACACCACAGGAAACGCACCGCTTCTCAGCGCACCTGTAGCCTTCTGCGGCACTGTAAAGGGCACTGGCAGGGTAGAGGTAAGACTGGACAGTCCCACAGGTACACTGCTGACCAGTATTGATTTTAATTCGCCCAGTGCATACCAGACGATTTTTAACAATGAAGTTGCAGCGATAGGCGGTACGCATGATCTGTATTTCGTATTCTCAGACAGCAATATTTCCATGAACGCATGGACATTTGCAGTGACTGGAGAAACGATTCGTGGTGATGTCAATGCAGACGGAGCGTTCAGCATTGCAGATGCAGTAATGATGCAGAAATATCTGCTTGGACTTGGTAGTCTGACTGCACCGGGCGCAGGTGATCTGTGTACCGACAGTCACCTTAATATCTTTGATCTGGCTCAAATGAAGCACGAACTTTCGAGCAAATGATTCCCCTACGTGAAAAAACAGCTGCAGGATAGCTTGCAGCTGTTTTTTCGTTATATATGTTTTCACTATAGAATCCGCTGATATTCAGAGGGTGTCATGCCTGTATGTTTTTTAAACACCCTGCTGAAATAATTCTGGTCGTCATATCCGCAGTTCCATGCAATTTCTCCGATTGTTGCATCAGCAGCTTTCAGGAGCTGTTGTGCCTTTTTCATCCTGAGATTTACGATATAAAGATTGGGAGTGGTAGCAAACACTGACTTGAACAGACGAAGAAACTGCCGCTCAGAATATCCTGCAATTCCAGCAAGCGTCTCAGTTGAGATCGCATCAGAGTAGTTGTTTTCCATGTATGCAACAGCATCTGCCAGCTTAAGAAATGCATGATCAGGACTTACGTTTTCCGTATTGTAGCATCTTGAGAGCAGCATACAGAACAGACAGAAGCTTGAAAAGATATAATCCTTCCAGCCGGGTTCTTTTTTGGTATATTCGTTCATCATATCTGTAACACGCTGCTGTGCATCTGTAAATTCGCCTGCGGTAAGCTTCAGCTGGCTGCAAAAGTGATAATTCTGCGAGCAGTGAGGTTCCAGTATGAATAATGCCTGAAAGCCCGGCAGCTTTTTCATATCATAAGAATTTGCAAAAACCAGTTCCGGCTTGAACATAAAGTTGCAGATTTCCAGCTGGTCTGCATGTACGAAGCTGTGTTCTGTGAACTGGTTGATGACAAATACATCACCCTTTGAAATCGGGTAGCTGTCTCCGCCTACAATATGATGTGCTTCGCCGCAGAGGACGATTACAAGTTCGGAAAAGTCCTCGTGTCCATGAAGATAACAGTCATCCTCCTGATGCGAGCCGTACTGCATATGAATCGGGAAATCACTGGAACCGGCAAATAAATGAAAAGGGAACCGAATCATACCGTGCGTCTCCTCCTGATACTATTTCTGATTCCTATATCTGATTTTATCATTATACCACCACATGTCGCAAAAGTCAATTCGTCTTATCATTTTACCTAAAAATCCTTCGCTGAAAATGACAATTCTCATTCAGAATTGTTGCATTTATTTGGAGTATGTGTTATAATATAAGCACAGAAGCAATTGCAAAGGACAGGATGAGGGACATCACTGTCTGCAACATACAAAAGGAGGTTTTTTATGAAAACAACAAATTTAAGAAAAAGGGTTTTGTCTGCAATGTGCGCTGGAATTTTCGGAATGTCAGGCATGATGCAGATACGGCTTACAGCTGATGCAGAGAGTACCGGCATCAGCATCACGGAAAACATGCCGGTATTGCAGGAAACCTATGGCGATCTGACCTACAGGTACAGAGACGACGGCACCATTGAAATCACACACTGCGACACGAAAGCTGTATTGGTGGATGTTCCGGCGGAAATCGACGGCGCACCTGTAACACATATCGGAGATTATGCATTTTCCTGCTGTGTTATACTGACGAGCGTCACGCTGCCGGATACCATTACCTCGATCGGAGGCTATGCATTCAAGAATTGTTCTGCACTGGAAAGCTTCACTTTTCCGAAAAATGCATCGGAGCTCGGTCCGGGTCTGTTCTATCAGTGTACAAGCCTGACAGAGGTTGCCTTTCCGGAAGATCTGACGGAAATTCCAGCCACAATTTTTGAGGAATGCACAACACTTTCCGACATTACCATCCCGGAAAGTGTTACCGCTATAGGATATAATGCTTTTGGAAAGTGTACCGGAATCGTGTCGATCGACGTTCCGGATGGGGTCACAAGCATTGATGGCGGTGCATTCAGCAGATGCAGCCAGCTGAGCAGCATTACGCTTCCGGAAAAGCTGGAAAGCATTGGCGCTTATGCCTTCCGTGAATGTTCGGCACTGGAAAACATCCAGCTGCCGGAAACGCTTACAGATATCGGCAGCGGTGCATTTGACGGTACACCCTGGATGGATGCACTTCGTGCAGAAAGTACAGAAATCATCATAAATGATGTCCTCATAGAAACCGCTATGACTACAGGTGATGTTGTCATTCCGGATGGTATCGTCAAAATAGGTGACAATCTGTTCTCAGATTGTACCGAACTGACGAGTATTACGCTCCCGGAAAGCATTACTGGTATCGGGACCGCTGCTTTCAGCGGATGTACAGCATTGACCAGCATCACACTTCCGGACGGTGTGACTGAAATCGGAAGCAGTGCCTTCAGCAGTTCTGGTTTGACGAGTATCGACATCCCCGATGGTGTAACAGAAATCGGCGACTATACTTTCTTCCGGTCCGGCGGTCTGACCGAGGCTGTACTCCCGGAAAATCTGGTTTCCCTTGGATACCGTGCTTTTTCTGACTGTACCCTTCTGACGGATATTGCGCTGCCTCAAAATACAGAATCCATCGGTGCATATGCATTTGAAAACTGTACATCCCTGGAACATGTAGACGGAGGAGAAAGCCTTGCATGTATTGGACGATCCGCTTTTTCCGGCTGCGAATCCCTCAGCAGTATAATTCTCCCGGAAACCCTTGAAATAATTGAGGAATGGGCATTTTATGAGTGTACTGCACTGGAACGTATCGCCTTACCGGAAAGTCTGGAGATACTGGAAAATGACGTTTTTTCATCCTGTACCAGTCTTGCAAATGTAACGCTTCCGGAAACCATGACAGCACTCGGAAGCAGCGCCTTTGAAAATTGCAACGCACTGAACAGTATTGTCATCCCAAGCGGCATTCCAGGTATTGAGACTTACACCTTCTCCGGCTGTACCAGCCTCGCTGATGTTACATTCCCGGAGGGAATCGCCTATATTGCATACAATGCTTTTACAGGATGCCAGGCTCTTAAACGTGTTGTAATTCCTGATTCTGTCCTGTTTATCGGAAAAAATGCATTCAAGAACTGCACCGGACTTCTGGCCGCTGCACTTCCTGCACATATCAGCAGAATTGAGGAAGCAACATTTCTGGGATGTTCCAGTCTTGCCGGCGTTTCCCTGACCACCTCTGTTTATTGGATCGGCGATGGTGCCTTTGAAAATTGTACCGCACTGACTGATATTTACTACGATGGTACAGAAGCAGACTGGAGCAGCATTCTGATCATCGGGTACGATAATGAATACATATTCAAGGATGTATCCGTACATTGCAGCGGCACTGGCACCACAACAGCACAATCCTCAATCACCACAACGCTTACCACTGCAAGCACTACTGCTCCCATTGATGATAGTTCTGATACATCCACAACAACCACCCAGACGACAGTACCGCCTGTTACAGCTACAGCACTTCGCACAGGAACAACCGGCACAACCTACAACACAACATTGCCCACAACAATGACTACAGCAGCAACTACAATTGAACTTTCAATACACGAACCGGAGCCGGGTGAAGTACGTATCGGCAACACCATCCAGCTAACATGCAAAGAGGAGGGTGCGTTTACATGGTATAGCACGGATCCTGAGATCGTTTCCATTGACGAAAATGGTCTTGCTGCAATTCTGAGCAGCGGTCAGGTGCAGATCATCGTGACGGATACAGACTTTGGTTATGGCAAGCTGACCCTGGATATCGTAATTACCAAGGGGGATGCAGATGAAAACGGCACCATAGACCTTACAGATGCAAGTATCATTCTGACTGCTTATGCACGGAGTGCGGCAGATCTTCCGGATGAAATGACAGAAGAGGCAAGAAACGCAGGGGATATTGACGGAGACGGAAAGCTGGCACTTAACGATGCAAGTGCAGTGCTGACCTATTACGCACAATGCGCAGCGGGACTTACACCGCCTTCCTTATAATAGTAATCATTTGAACATATAAAAAGAAGGCTTCTGCATGTAGTGCGGAAGCCCTCTTTGTTATAAATCGATTCATTCCATTGCCTGGTCTGTATAGAGAATATTCAGGTCAACATCGCCCGCAATTCCATCAATTCTACCGAAGCAGCTCATCTGCCACATTGCATAAGCACCGGCATAATCAGTCTGATCGGTATAATGTGCGAGCCAGACCGGAACTTCGCTATGATCATACCAGAAATTTTCCAGAAAATTCTTGCTGCTGTAGAGCATGGCAGAATAACCATTCTGCTCCATTTCATCGGCAAATACTTCAAACAGCGTGTTCAGATCATGAATGCTCATTCCATATTTCTGGAAATTTGAGAAGCTTTCCCAGTCAAAAACCACGGGAAAATCCAGCACCTGACCGTCAAGCTGCTGAATAATCCACCGGGCGTTTTCCCGGACCTTCTCTTCCGTATTGGCAGTTGTATAGATGTACACACCCACATCAAGGCCTGCCGCCTTTGCTGCTTCCATATTTTTCAGATAACAGTCATCCATTGTGATCTCATCGTAATAATGACCGATGCGCATGATCACAAAGCTGCATCCTGCATTTCGGACTGCCTCAAAATCAATATCGCCCTGCCATGTGGAGACATCAATTCCAAAACGCACATTTTCCCCTGCATACTGCTCTGTAAAATATTCAAAAGGAAGACGCTCGTTATTATCCTCAGGAACGGGGATCTCATCAACAACCTCAGCATACAGTTCCCAGCTTGTAACATTTCCTGAAGCATCTGTCACTGAAGCTGTAAGCGGATAGTTTCCGACTGTATTGGTATCAACTGCACCTTCATAAGTAAGAACAGGTGCACGATCATAGTTGTCTGCAAAGCCTACATAATCATTCAGATCAAAGCTTTCACCCCGTTCTATTACTACATTCCATCCGGAATTGAGCAGTGTGGGTGCCGTTGTATCCGAAACGGTATAGGAGATGGAATGTACATAACGCTTGTCCTCATATGTATAGGATACTGTAACATCAAAGGTTCCGGTTTCACTTGTATCAACCAGTTCCTCTCCGTTTTCAAGCTGTACATTAGAATCAAGAAGCAACTCACCGAGTGTGATTTCTTCATAAACCTCAACGCTGTTATCTGTTGTCAGAACCGCACCTTCCGGCGGTTCCTGACTGACCGCAAGCGTTTCCTGCACAGAGGATACCGCAGCAGTCACAGCTTCTGTTTCTGCCGCCGATACAGATCCCGGTTTTTCCTCTGTTATTTCTGCCATAGCAGGAAGTGTCTCTTCCGATGTTTCAGGGGTATGCACAATAGATTTTCCGCAGGCGGTCAGCATACAGAAAGCTGCAATACAGGCAATACAATATTTCTTCTTCATACAAACTCCTTTTGCGAGTAAATCCGTCTTAGAATCCGGTATTTCTGCTTAAATTATAGCATTGTCTGCAAAAAAAGTCAATGATACCTCTGTCTGGAAATGGCTGCCATGCTTTTTGGCAATGCGGTCAATTCGAAACAGACCGAATCCGTGGTTTTCCTGCTTGCCGGAACGAAAAACTCCTCGTTCCTTATGTACTGAACCTGTGGAATTCTGCACAGATAGATAAAACTGTCCCTTGGTCTTGTCGATGTATACACACAGAAAACGTGTTTCAGAAAGAAGCTTTTCACAGGTTTCTGCTGCATTATCAAGGAGATTCCCAAGGACTGAGCAAAGCTCGACATCACTCATAGAAAGTCCTTTAGGGATGTGTGTTCTTACATTCAGCCGAATCTGTTTCTGCTCTGCTGCTGACAGCTTGCTGTTCAGTACCGTATCCGCCATTGTCAGATCATCTGCCGGATCGTCGAGATAACGCTCCAGTTCCGACCATTTCAATATCCAGCAGAAGCAAATCACAGGTGTGCTCCTCATAATCAAAAAGAAACTGTTCAGCACTGCGGTATTCCCGCATCTCAATATCTGCCACCCGATTCTGCTTCCACTCATAAAGCAGTGTTTTTATACAGGAACGCTGCTCTGTCTCATCATCGCACAATGCGATCCGGATCGGCATACGATCACCTCATTCTGATATCCGCCTTGCGGTGTTTTCCATTATATCATGCAAGTAAGTTTTTGAAGGCGCATTGCATTTTCGGAGCATTTGTGGTATAATAACAGCGGAAAACAACTGTATGCATGACCGTACAGAAAGCAGGAGGAGTGCAGACATGACAGAAAAAAGAGTGAAGGATTCCTATTCGGAGCAGGTACAAGTGCTGACACAGGCAAACATCAATGGTTACAATCGTCTGTTCGGCGGACAGCTTATGGAGTGGATCGATGTCGTGGCAGCTGTTGTTGCAAGGCGGCATTCCGGACGTAATGTTACAACCGCCGTGGTAGATACGCTTACCTTTCAGGCACCGGCTTATCCCAATGATACTATTATCATCTGTGGCTTTATTACCTACGTAGGGCGCACATCCATGGAGGTGTGCACGAAAACCTATGTAGAATGCCTGGACGGAGAAAGAAAGCTGATCAATACAGCGTATCTTGTTATGGTTGCCCTGGATGAACATGAAAAGCCTGTTGAGGTACCTCGTCTTATTCTGGAGACGGAGGAGGAACGCACCGAATGGGCAGCTGCTGAAAAGAGAGCCAGACTCCGCAAGCAGCGCAGCAAAGAACATTTCTGATTCTATGCACAAAAATACCCCGCAGCGTACTGGCTGACGGGGTATTTTTCTTTCTTATGCCATTACACTTCGCTGAAAAGTTCTTTTCCTACATGGCACAGCGGACACATAAAATCTTCCGGCAGATCCTCAAATTTCGTACCTGGCATAACTCCAAGTTCCGGCGCACCAGCTTCTTCGTCATATACCCAGCCGCAGACATCACAAACATATTCCTTCATCACAAAGCCTCCTATATAGGTTTCATAACATCAGTTTCTTTTGCAAATAGTATCTGTTGAAGTACAAGATCTATACCTGCCTTTTCCTGACAGTAATCAGTATGCATCATTCGATGACGCTGCATGGAACTTCAAACACAAAAACCTCCCATGGCATTGCTCTCGCTTACCATAGGAGGTTTTTCAGATGTTTTGCTCTGCTTCATGCAGCAATCAACAGAGCGATTTGTCCCTTATCTCTGAAAAAGCGCACGCTTCATAAGAGCCAGATCAAATATGTCGATTCTGCCGTCCTTACGCAGATCGCCTGCTTCCCGGTCAATGATATTGCTTGCCTTCACCAGCCATTTCTGCATCATAACTGCATCAGCAATGGAGAATTTTCCATCTGCATTAACATCTCCGTAAACAGGCTCGGTCAACTCTGTTGTCGATGTGGTTACAGGTTCAGTTGCGGTTACAGTTGTCGTTGCAGTCGTAGTAGTTACAGACTCAGTTGTGGTAGTGGCTGTCGTTGTGGCAGTGGTGGTTGTAGGCTTAGTTGTGGTAGTAGTAGTTGTTGTTGTCGTAGTAGTAGTTGTTGTTGTCGTAGTAGTTGTTGTTATCGTAGTGGTGGTTGTTGTGACAGGAGCCTGCTTTACAGCAAATACCGTATATCCGACACAGGAACCGGACTGTCCGTTTTCACCGAGGGTTACCGTTTCTCCCTCAGAAAATGATTGCTTATAAAGTGCAAAGGTTACATTGTTGTCATTGGCAGCGGTGAGATCCGTATCGGTCCAGCTGTTCAGCCAGTCGGGAAGGGGATTGACACGCGCATCCATGGCAATATATACATCAATATCCGCACCTGCGGTAAAGGCTGCTAACGTACCTGCTGTAAACTTGGAGTCACATGCTGTGCGGATGTATTCCGCACCAATCACTGCATCGGGAAGAGAAATATAGGTTACATCACGATCCCCGAAAATCTTTCCGCCCACTTGAATAGAGGAATCAAGCGCCCAGCTGGAGCCGTAATTTGTATCCTGAACCTCCAGTTCCTTGATGAGTGTTCCGTTCAGAATTGGAAGTTCGACCTCAATGAGGCCTTCCTTGACCAGATTCTTCGGCCAGGTGCCATACCACGCATAACCAGTTCTGCGCTCCGCACCAATGTGATCCCAGTTATCGGCAGCATTACTCTGACGATCCACGAACATGGGTGTTGTACCATCTGTCAGATAGTAGAATCTTGCCCAGAGAGGATCAGCATCGGGATCGGAAATTACTCTGCGGTCTGCTTCGCCGTCACTGTTGGTGTAATCCTCAAGTGCGATACCGTTGAGCTGTGCATTCGTCATCCATGTAATCGCAGCATTGATGCGGTTAATGATCTCATTGCTCGGATTATCAATCGATTTCAGGTAATTGACAAGATTCACACTCTCAGATGCTGAAATGGATGCCAGTTCATAAGCACGGCCAGAAGTCGGCTCAAGGGTATTTTCATCATGCTGCTGACACCAGCCTGTATACTTACCATTTACCTGGATCTGCGTATCGAGAATGCACTGAACACCTTTGTCTACAGCTGTATCTGCAGCAACAGAATAGGTATCACTGACAAAGGGAAAATCGCCATTCTGGTCACGCACCTCGGTGAGCAGTTCCATTACGTGGATCATAGCATTATCGTTATAGGTAATATGCGCATGATAGGTTCCTGCATCATTGAAAACCTGCGGCCAGCCGCCATTATCATACTGACCATCCAGAAGCAGATCAATGCCTTCCAGACAGCCTGTTTTGTACTTTTCAGTTCCTGTCTGACTGTAAACCCTTGCAAGAACACGGATCTGAGAAGTAGTGGTGTCATTATCAATGGTAGATTTTCCCCACGAGCCCGTCTGAGAAGTATCGTCCATCGCCTTTCTCCAGCCGCCGTCATCCAACTGATACTGAAGGATCGTATCCGCAAGGGCAGTGCCCTCTGAACTGCCAAACCAGCTTGCATCATTCTTCAGGATACTGCTCCATTTGTAATCAGCTGCGTCTGCCTCCATAGGTGCAGTGGAAATTCCCTGGATCAGTGCTGCTGTCATTGCAGCGCATACAGTCAGAGAGACTGCTTTTTTACATATAAATCTCATAAACAAACCTCCGTTTCTGAATGGTCCAGTGATTAGCGTACAGCATGCCGCGGCTTTTTCTGCGTCACGTAACGAAATGCAAAAAGCACTGCCAGCATCAGAACGATAGACGCACCCAGTACTACAAATACATTCTGCACAAAGCCAGCAAGCAGATAACCAACAGCGCTGACTCCTGCAACCGTAAATGCATAGGGCAGCTGCGTAGAAACATGGTTTACATGATCACACTGTGCGCCGGTAGATGCCATAATCGTTGTATCGGAAATGGGGGAGCAGTGATCGCCGCATACCGCACCTGCCAGACAAGCGGAAATGCAGATGATAACCATAGACGGAATCTCGCCGGTTCCGGTTACATTCACAAGTTCTTCAGAGAATACGCTTGTTACGATGGGAATGAGAATGCCGAATGTGCCCCAGGATGTTCCTGTAGCAAAGGACAGTCCAACAGCAACAGCAAAGAGAATCAGCGGCAGAAGAATCTGAATTGCAGCACCGCTCTCTACAATACCGGATACAAATGCTCCTGCGTCCAGAAGATTGGTCATGGTCTTCAGCGTCCATGCAAAGGTCAGAATCAGAATCGCCGGAACCATCTGTTTAAAGCCTGATGCAATGGAATCCATGCAGTCTGTAAAGTTCAGCACTCTGCGGCAAAGAAAATAAGCAATGATCACAAGCAGTGCAGCCATGGAGCCAAGTGACAGACCATATGCAGCATCACAGCCGGCAAAAGCATTGACGAAGTCCACGCCGTCAAAGAATCCTCCTGTATAAATCATGCCGATCACACAGAGTATAATCAGAATCACGACTGGAAGAATCAGATCAATGACCTTGCCGCGGGAATGTGCCGGAGCATCCTCCGCCTCATAAACCTTGCTGCGTGTGGTGAAAAGGTCGCCTCTTTCTGCGTTCTCCTCATGAATTCGCATGGGACCGTAATCAGTACGGGAAATGGAAATGAACATAACCATCAGCAGAGTCAGCAGCGCATAGAGATTATAAGGAATCGTGCTGATAAAAAGCTGAATGCCGTTCACGCCTTCCACGGTACCGCTGACTGCGGCTGCCCAGGAGGAAATGGGGGCAATGATGCAGACCGGCGCAGCAGTTGCATCGATCAGATAAGCAAGCTTGGACCGGGAAACTCCATGCTTATCCGTTACGGGGCGCATAACAGAACCTACAGTCAGGCAGTTGAAATAATCGTCCACAAAGATCAGCACACCCAGCAGGAATGTGGAAAGACTTGCGCCCACACGGCTTTTGATATGCTTGGCAGCCCATTCTCCATAGGCACGGCTGCCGCCCGCCTTGTTCATAAGAACAACAATTACGCCGAGCACCACCAGGAAAATCAGGATACCGACATTGTAGGTATCGGAAAGATTTGCAATAAAACCATCCTGTACAACAGCAGTGAACATACCGGTAAAGCCGGTATCGGCGGCAGCAGCGTAAATCACGCCGCCTGCCAGGATGCCCACGAACAGAGAGGAGTAAACCTCCTTGGTGATGAGGGCGAGTCCGATTGCCACAATCGGCGGCAGCAGAGACCACAGAGTACCTATAGCCTCGGAAATAGGGGTGGTTACCATGCAGCATATGAGAAACACTGTAACCAGGAGTGCGAAAATAATTTTGCTTACATACTTCTTCATGATTTCATCTCCGTTTTTATTTGATTTGTCGTATGCTCCGGGGATTTCAGCTGAGCAAGAACAACGGCAGCAAATACCAGACCGCATCCGGTAAGTTCTCTGGGTGTAAGTGCCTCATGCAGAAGCAGCCATCCGGACAGCGCGGCAAATACCGATTCAAGGCTCATCAGTAGGGTAGCCGCTGTGGGATTCGTGTGCCGCTGACCAAGAATCTGAAGGGTATATGCAATGCCGCAGGACATCACACCGGCATAGAGAATGGTATACTTTGCATCCCAGATGAGAGAAAGCTGGGGCTTCTCGAACAGGAACATCGAAATCGCCATAAATGTTCCTGCGGTGAGAAACTGAATACAGGACATGAGCATGCCATCCGTCTGCCTGCTGTTGAAATGGTCGATGACCATAATATGCATGGCAAAGAACACTGCACTGCACAACACAAGCAGGTCGCCCATTCCCACCTGGAAGCCCTCACTCATGCACAGAAGATAGAAGCCCAGCGCTGCTAAAAGAACACAGATCCATACCATGATCGTAGATTTCCGGTACAGAATCAGTTCGATCAGCGGGACTATAATAATGTACAGTGCTGTAATGAAACCAGCTTTGCCAGCGGTGGTCATGCTGATGCCTGTCTGTTGAAAGGAACTTGCAATGAACAGAAAGACACCGCAAAGAATTCCGCCAATTATCGTTGTCCGCAGCGGTGCTTGATTCGGATCCGCTGCATAATTCCTTCCCTTGCTGCCTCCTTTCCGGAACGCTGCGATAACTGGTATCAGAACCATACCGCCCAGCAGTGTACGTATGGAGTTGTAAGTAAACGGCTCAACGTAACGCATACCCTCACTCTGCGCTACAAACGCCGTGCCCCATATGAGAGCAGCAGCCAGAAGCATTATGCTTCCATGGAATTTTCTTCCCATGCAACATTCTCCGTTTTCCTGAATTTGCCGAAATCCGACATTATTTTCATTATAGCATGTTTTCTGATTATGTGCAACCATTCCGGATTCCTGTTTCTATTTTTAGGCAGATTATCCAAATGCGCAGCGAAAAAATTAGACCTTTCGCTGAGTTTGTTTTCGTTTTACAGGACCAAAACTATTATATTTCGCTGTATTTCGTCATTTCGTTTGATTTTGTCACCTTTTGCGCAAAAACAAAGAAGATTATTGACTTTTTCTGTATAAAATGATATAATAGATAAAGTATATGATTCAAACAATATCAATTTGTCATTGCAAGTAAAGGAGGAATACACATGAAAATACCAATGCTTGACAGTTTGCTTGAGCAATACAACGACTTGTCAGAACGTACACAAAGCGAACTCAGCACGATGCTGAATGTGGTTTCAGGAAAATATATTCCAGGAACCAGCCAGATCAGCACGATTTCCGATTCTTTGAATCAACTGTATGAGATGTATGAGCAGATTTATGATTCTGTGCAGACCATGCTGCCGGAGGAGGAAATGCCCTCTAAGGAAAAATCTGTTTCCGAGTTGATCGAGACATTGGTCAGCAGCAAAATGCAGCTTCTGGATCGTGCCAGAGCAGTTCTCTCACGGTTTACGTGCGTAGAAGCTGTTTCAGAAGCCTATAGCCAGGCGATCGCTCCCTATCAGCAGGAGGCAGAACTCATGCTGGGGAAAGCAGAAAATCCAGAGGAGATTGTCATTGATGAGGTTGCTGTTATCTCCGAAGCAGCCTTTGCGCCCGAAATATTCCTCCAGGCACTGGATACCGATGATTTCGATACGGATGATGAAATAGAACTTCTGGAGCAGGTGGGACAATATTATCCGCTGCGTGTTCAGGTGGGTCTTGCACAAAAGAAGTTCTTCCAGACAACTGCACCGGAAGAAACGCAATCAGAGAAACCGTCTGATATTCTGTCTGAGGAGGTGCAGCCGGAAGAGGCATGTTCCTTTCCCGATGGAGGAGAACCCGAATCCGATTCATGCGTCCCTGACGCAGGGACAGAAGCTGGTGAGCAGCCGCTGTCCGAGGCAAATGAACCGGAAATCCTGCCCGAAGCGATTGAAGCAGAACCGGAAACCAGCGATTTGTCCGATGAAGAAAAGAAACTGCCCGCATCCGAGCTGGAAGAAGCGCCTGTATCCGAAGAAGAATCCGCAGACGAAGCAGCAGAACCTAAGTCTGCTCCGGAACATGAGCCTGTCCTTGTGGGAGTTGTGCCGGCAGACCATACAGCTGCTTTCCAGGGAATTGTCAGCGAAATAATTCCGGAAACAGAGGAACCAGTTGAGGAACCAGTTGAGGAACCGGAGGAGGAGACTGCGGAAACAGGAACGAAGGAAGATGAAACAGAAGAAACATCCGAAACTGTGACCTCTGCGTATGAAACAGAAGAGGAACGCGATGATGCAGATGATGACAACGACAATGATGAAGAGGATCGTGCTGTAGATATTCATATTGACGGGTTGCCGGAATACATGGAGCAGCTTTGTGAACATATTTCAGAATCCCATACATTTACAGAATACAAGTCCAAAAAGGCAGAAAAGTCATTTGGCGTCAAATCCTTCAAGAGTGACCTTAAGGGGCCGTCACTGGCACTTCGTGTGATCGTGATGAATGACATCTTCAACAATGTCTGCATCGACGAAGAACGCATTGCGTTTATGAACAAGCAGCCTCTGTTCAAGCTGTCTGCTGAAGCGGAGTGCGAATATCTTTGTAACAAGGGATATCTGAAAAAATACGTGCTGGATGATGAAAAGTCCATGTACTGTCTGACCGGAAAGGGACTTAAGGCGTACGCATCCAAGGATTCCGCCTCCTTCCTGAAGATGAAAAAGGCAAAAGACAGAACGGAATTGGAAATCAGCACCTCTGAATCCGCAATTTTGCATCTGCTGTATGCAAAGGGAATCGTTCATGCGGCGGAAAGCGAGGCGAATGGCACCGATACGGCTATCTCCTGTACCCGAAGTGAAAAATCCTTTATCTATCGCGTAACACCGAAGGATGGTACACCGCACATTTACACTGCTCTTCTTGAGCAGGAAATGGATGAGATCTCCACTTATTTCCTGAATCTTTCTGAACACATTCAGGAAACAGATTCTGCACAGATTTCGATCCTGGGCTATAATTGTGAGCATGCAGAACATATCCGGAGCGTTCTGGAGAAAGCACAGCTGTGCAGTGTCAGCAGTATTTACAGCTTCGTGGATGATCGCTGGTATGGCGGCGGCGGTTCCGACCCGAGTCCTGAGCCGGAGAACACACTGGAAGATGAAGAAAATGTACCGGATCCTGAGGAGACTGCATGCACAGAAGAAATGAGCAGCCTTACAGAAGAATTGCAGCCGGAGAATACAGAACCTAAGGAAACTGTGGAAACGGAGATGGTTACCTGCACAAAGGAACTCCCGGATGCGTCTTCCGAATCAGAAGATGCAGAAGAAGACACAAAAGCAGTTTCTGATTCAGAAAAAGATCTCGAGACAGAGATAACAACTCCGGAGAAGTCAGCGGACGAAAATGAAACAGAAGTATCTGTCGCTGCGGCTCCGGAAATGAAGAAGATTCTTCCTGAGAAGGAGGATGCACCGGAGGAGACGGTAGTTCCTCAACCCGAGCCGGAAAAAATAGAAGTTTCTGCGGAGCAAACAGCAGCTGCAGCCGAGGAAGGGGAAGACGAGGAAGCCGTACCAACTGAAGAAATGCTTTCTGACGAATCAGAACTGGAACCGCTGCCGGAAGAGGCTGACAAATCCAGACAGGAAATCACAGACATCTGCATGAGTATGATCTGTGCAGACAAGCTTTATTGCGCATCAGCATATCTGAAGACCATGTCCCTCTGGAAGCCGGAAATTCAGCCTATGTACAAGCAGCTTGCTTATGCGATCAATGACCCTCTGGAGGAGAATTGCAGCTATACCTCTGCTGCACTGATTGATATTTTTTACAGCACACTGGATGAAACCGGCGTTATGAGCGATTATTGTCTGGCATCGGCACTTATCCGCAACTACTTCATGGATCACATCCGTTATGACTATAACATGCAGTCTCTCCAGGATATTGCAAAAAATAATGCAGTGATCTGCGGAAACAGCAATCTCAATCAGATTGTTTATGAGCTGTACCAGTTCAAGGAGAATTCAAAAAGCGGTGCCGACCGCTATGCAGACTACCGGGTAAAAGAAAAAATGGAGATGGAAGTCAAGCTGAATGACATTATCCGGGAAGCGAATGAGTATTATACCAACTACATCGAAGGAAATATCGTAGAGCGCGGTTCGCACAAGCGATTCATCCACACCCAGCGGCTTGTTTTTGCTAAGGACGG
>JAFURN010000153.1 GCA_017480865.1 Ruminococcus sp.
CACGGAGCTGACACCTCCGGTGCCGGTTCCCTCACTGCTCCGGATGCTCACACTCGGCGGCATCCTCCTTCCATGCAGCAGGGACACCGCTGCGGTGGATGCCTTTCATGCATATTCCGCCGAGGGCTTCCGTGTACGGGAACTGCTCCACTGCTCCCCCATGACCGGCAGAATGTACCGGACACACCTGCAAAGAGGCAGGGCACTGCGGCTTCTGCTCCGCATGCTGACCTCTGCTGCCGTTCTCCTTTTCAGGAGAGAATGGGCGGTCAGGTCATTTCGTGAAGCATCCGGTACGCTGTGCAGTACGGAATACTGGGAAAAAGTCAACCGGTTCAGGGAGAATGATGCCGTTTGAGCAAATTCTCCTTTTTATCATGAATTCCTTGCAATACAGCAGGAACTGTGGTATAATATAGATAGGGTAATATCATAAAAACAACATTTCTGTTCCGGTACCAGAAAAAAACCGGAATCGGAAGTTTTCATATAGCCGACCCCCAAGCGGCAGACATATTCTGGAATGTATGCTGCCTTAGGAAAGGATTTTGAGAGTTGAAGAAGTTATCATTGAAACGAAATAAAGTGCAGCTCCCTTCTGTCAGTATACAGACGGAGGAAGTACCGGCTGTCAGCTGCCGGCTGCCGGAAAAAAACCGCTGCACCGGATGCGGTGCATGTGAAGCAGCCTGTTCTCTGAATGCGATCACAATGCAGGAGGGAATGGGCGGTTTCTTGTATCCTGTCATCAACAGCTCGCTCTGCACACAATGCGGCGAATGTACCAATCGCTGCCCCGTGCTTACACCGGATTACCGCAATGAAAAGCGTCCTGCCTGCTATGCGGTGCAGGCAGAGCCTGAGCAGCGTGAAGTCAGTGCATCCGGCGGTTTTGCAGCAGTGCTTTCTGCTGAATTCATTGCAGGCGGCGGTTATGTCTGCGGTGCTGCATTTGTCAATGCATTGCAGGTGCAGCATACCATCATCCATGAAGCAGAGGAGCTGGAGCAGCTTTCCGGTGTAAAATATACCCAGAGCATGATCCCACGCAGCATGTATCACGAGATCCGGACACTGCTGACAAGGGGTGAAAAGGTGCTGTTCATCGGCTGCCCCTGTCAGGTTGCAGGTGTGCTTGCTTTTCTCGGGAGGGATTACCCTGAGTTGTATACGCTTGACATCGCATGCAGCGGTGTAGTATCAGAGAAGATCATGCAGCAGTACCTCAAGGAAACATTTCCCGAGCAGGAAGCAGCAAAGATCTCCTACCGCAATAAAAAACGCTACGGCTGGAGCTCTTCCATGACGATCGAATTTACGGACGGAACAGAATTCCGTGAAAAGTGCAAGGAGAATTTCTTCTATGCCATGTTCCAGTCCGACTACTCCATCCGTCCTTCCTGCGGAAACTGCATGTTTGCAAAGCTCCCCCGTCAGGGCGATCTGACCTGCGGGGATCTCTGGAGCGTGAGCAGATTCCATGAGGAATGGAGTGATAAAAAGGGCACCTCCTTTGTGACAGTCAACAGTCCCAAGGGCGAAAAGCTCTGTGCCGCTGTACAGAAGGCACTTCCGCTGTATGAGCAGATCCCGCTGTCGGAAGCCTCTCACGGCAACCGTGTCCTTACGGAGCGTCCGCCCCGTCCGGAGCTGGCTGACCGCTTCCTTGCAGGTGTCGGACGTGTGCCGCTTCGCCGTCTGCTGAAAAGCTGCATGCAGAAAACCTATGATGCAGGCATCGTCGGACTCTGGTACGGCTTGAATTACGGCAGTGTTCTGACCTATTATGCACTTTACCGTGTACTCTATGATATGGGCTATGATCCTCTGCTCATCGACAAGCCCACATTCCTGTGGTCGCCTCGTTATGCCGATCACAATACCCTCGCTCACCGCTTTATCCGCCGTCACTGCAATGTCAGCAAGAGAAGAGTGAATGCTGAGGACTGGCGTATTCAGGGCGAGCAGTGCGATACTTTTATCATTGGTTCCGATGTCGTCTGGAACTATGAGATCTGCGGCAGAAGCAGCGGCAATTATCTTTTCCTTGACTTTGTACCTGACAATAAACGGAAACTTGCTTATGCTGCCTCTTTCGGCGGCGGATATAACGCTCCGGAATGGCTGGCAAGACAGAACCGTTACTATATCCGCAAATTTGACGGCATCTCCGTCCGGGAGGATGCTGCAGTGAACCTCTGCAAAAAGCATTTCGGCGTTGCTGCGGACAAGGTGCTCGACCCCGTATTCCTCTGTGACATGCGTTGGTTCAATGAGGCTGCGGATGATTCAAGGCTTGTGCTGCCGGAACGCTATCTTGCATCCTACATCCTCGGTGCAAGCGAAAAGAAGCGTGCCTTTATTCAGGCAGCGGCAAAACAGCTCGGCTGTGAGATGTTCAATGTGGTCAATCCGAATGAACCTGAACAATGCCGGAAGATCATGAATCTGCCCACAGTGAAGGATCCCACTGTGGAGGACTGGCTGCACCTGATCCGTGATTGTACACTGTATATCGGCGATTCCTTCCACGGTCTTTGCTTTTCGATCCTGTTCCGCCGCCGTTTTGTCTGCATCATCCGCAAGGATATGCCCAGCCGTGACCGCTTTGAAACATTGCTGCGGATCTGCGGTCTTGAGGACAGACTGCTCTACATGGAGCAGGATAACACCAGCCGCTTCCATCTGCTGGAAGAGGACATTGATTATGATGAGGTGGAACGCCGTCTGGAACCGTTACGTCAGGAGTCCATGACGTGGCTCCGCACCCATATGGAGCAGCCGCTGCAAGCCCTTCATGCAGATACACCGGAGGAGCTGGAGCAGCGTCTGAGCACGATGCAGTACGAGATCTATGCTTTGCAGCGTGAGCTAGAAGCTCTCCGTCAGAAACACCAGAAGTCCTGACGGACAAATCATCGCAAGAAAGGATGGGAAAGAGATTGATTAAAACCCTGATACAGAGCCGCTATTTGTTTACACAGCTTGTCAAACGGGATTTCCGTCAGAAATATAAGAAAACCACCCTCGGACTCCTTTGGAGTGCCCTGAATCCCCTGTGTGAATTTGCCATCATGATGCTGATCTTCAGAAATCTTTTCGGCAGGGACACACCGCATTATACCATTTATCTTCTCACAGGTGTGCTGGTGTACGGCATGTTTTCCTCCGCAACACACGGCGGCATGACTGCCATTCTTTCCAATTCCGGTATCATTACCAAGATCAATGTGCCGAAATGGTTCTTTGTTCTGTCCAAAAATGTTGCCTGTCTTGTGGATTTCGGGATCACATTCCTGATTCTCATTGTTTTTATGGTGCTTGATGACATCGCTTTCACATGGAAGTTTGTGTTCCTGCTCATACCGCTTGGCTGTCTGATTCTGTTCAATCTTGGCGTGAGCATGATCCTCTCCACCATGTATGTGTTTTTCAAAGATACACAGTATCTGTACAATATCTTCTGCCGTCTGCTCAATTATCTGAGTGCGATCTTCTGGCAGGTCAGCATTCTTCCGGAGCAGTACCGTGATTTGCTCAAGATCAATCCGCTGTATGACTACATTGTGTATTTCAGAAGCATCATCATTGACGGTACGATCCCATCACTGACAGATCACCTGATCTGTATCGGATATGCAGCAGTATTCTTCCTCGCAGGCTGCATTACCTACAAGCTGAACAATAAGAAATTTATCTATTATCTGTAAGGAGGGTGGAGCAATGGTAGAAGCAAAAAATGTATCCATCCGCTATATTTCAGGAGAAATTCAGAACATCGGTCTGAAGGACTGGGTCATCCATAAAATCAAGGGAGATCTGGACAAGAATGAATACTGGGCGGTCGAGGACGTTTCCTTCCGCATTGAAAAGGGCGATTTTCTCGGCATCATCGGTACAAACGGTGCCGGAAAATCCACCATCCTCAAATCCATCGCCGGCATTCTCCCTCCGCAGAAGGGAACGATCGCTGCGGACGGCAGAGTCGTTGCTCTTCTGGAACTTGGCACGGGCTTTGACGGTGAGCTGAATCTTCGTGAAAACATCTACATGCGTGGTGCACTGCTGGGCTATACACAGGAATTCCTCGACTCCAAGGTCGATGAGATTCTCGAATTTGCCGAGCTGACCGAATTCCAGAACCGCCGTTTCAAGCAGCTTTCTTCCGGAATGAAATCCAGACTGGCATTTTCCATCAGCTGTCTGGTCAACCCCGACATCCTCATTCTTGATGAGGTGCTTTCCGTTGGTGACGGTGCGTTCCGCAAGAAAAGTGAAGAAAAGATGATGGAGATCATCCGTGGCGGTGCAACGACTATTTTTGTGTCACATTCTCTGGCACAGATCAGGAGGCTCTGCAATAAGATCCTCTGGCTTGACCACGGCAAACAGGTTGCCTTCGCCCAGACGGGTGACGAGGTGCGTGAGCTTTGTGCAAAATACGAACGCTATCTGCGTGTCCGCAATGCTGACCGCAATGCAAAGCCGAGCCTTGCCCCCCTGACCGCAGCGGACAAACAGCATCAGGAGGATTCCAGCGTTGCGTATTATGCAACGATTTCCAATCTCTTCCTCCGCATGCTCTCCGAACCGGAATGCAAACAGAATTTCCTCCGCTATTTCAAGGAGCGAGAGATCACACATATCGCTGTTTACGGCGAAAATGTTGTTTATCAGGCAGTCAGGGAATGGCTGCGTGAGGCAGGGATCAGTGTGGATTACATTGTGGAGGACAGCAACCGCAGCAAGCAGAACGAGATCAAGATCGTTCCACGCAGATCACCTTCCTATCCGGAAACAAGGATGTTTCTGATCGCAGATCTGTACAATGCGGCGACCATCAGAAAAAAATTGCTCAATATGACCAATGTACCGCATTACACAGTGCAGGAGCTGATGGACGGCAGTTATCAAAGCTCATAAGAGGAAGCTGAATACCTTACCAAGGCAGGAACAGCAGATTCACCGTCTTGCCGGAACGCTGGTTTTCAGTCGTTCCCACAAATATATAGAAAGGAAAGAAAACATTATGGAAAGCCGGATTAAAATATCCGTAGTGGTACCGGTCTGCAATGTTGCAGCCTACCTGCCAGAATGTCTGGACAGCCTGATCGGGCAGACACTCAAGGAAATTGAGATCATCTGTGTCAATGACGGCTCCACGGACAATTCACTGGAGATACTGAGGGAATATGAAAAGAAGGATTCCCGTGTCATTGTGATTGACAAGCCGAATTCCGGCTACGGTCATACCATGAATGTTGGCATGGATGCGGCAAAGGGCGAGTATTTCTCCATTGTCGAGTCCGATGACTTCATCCTTGCAGATATGTACGAGATCCTGTACAAGACCGCTAAGGAGAATGAGCTGGATTTTGTCAAGGCGGACTTTTACCGCTTCTATAACCAGAACCGAACCATGCTGCAAAGCTACAATTCCATTACGCTGGGCAATCAGGAAGCATATAACAAGGTTCTGAATCCTGCGGAACATCCTGAGGTGTACCGCTTCACTGTCAATAACTGGAGCGGTATCTACAACATGGATTTCATCAACCGCCACGGCATCCGTCATAACGAAACTCCCGGAGCCTCCTATCAGGACAACGGCTTCTGGGTGCGTGTGTTCAGCCGTGCACAGCGGATCATGTTCGTCAATCGTCCCTTCTACATGTATCGTGGCGATAATCCCGGCTCTTCCATCAATAACAGAGGCAAGGCTATGGCGATCGTGACTGAGTACCAGCTCACCGAGGAGAATTTCCTGAACAAGGATCCGGAGCTTCGCAGGAGCTTCATCCCCGTATACCGCTTCAAGCAGTTCGGCAGCTATTATTTCACATTCCGCCGCATTGCCCCTGAGCTGAAACGGGAGTTTCTTGCACAGTTCACAAAGGATTTCCAGAAAGCGGATGCAGCCGGTGAGATCGACCGCAGCCTCTTTGATGAAAAGCAGCGTATGCGTCTGGAGCAGATCCTCCATGATCCCGAACGCTTCTATGCAGAGAACAAGGATGACCAGTTCGTTCCGGTAACTCCCTCTGCTGAGATCACCGATCACCCGAAGATCTCCATCATTGTTCCTGCCTATAATACAGCCCCCTATCTGCGGAAATGCTTTGACAGTATCATGAGTCAGAATCTCTATGATTTTGAGGTCATTGCAATGAATGACGGCTCCACGGACAACACGCTCGAACTTCTGCGTGAATACGAAGCCCGTGACAAGCGTTACCGTGTGTACACACAGGAAAATCAGGGTGCAGGCCCTGCCAGAAATCATGCCATGCGTTATGCACGGGGCAAATACATCTGCTTTATGGATCCCGATGACTGGTATCCCCGTCACAATACCCTGAAAATGCTTTACGAGAAAGCAGAAGCTCACAACGTCAAGATCTGCGGCGGTTCATTCTCCAATGTTGATCAGGATGGTGTGATGCATACTGAATTCGGCGGTACACTGAAGGATTATACTTTCCATAAAGAGGGACTGGTCAGATATGCCGATTATCAGTTTGACTATGGCTACCACCGTTTCATCTATGACCGTGAGCTGCTCCAGTCCAACCATATAGAATTTCCGCCACTGATCCGTTTTCAGGATCCGCCCTTCTTCATCCGTGCCATGCATGCAGCAGGCACTTTTTATGCAGTGAAGCAGGTGACCTACTGCTATCGCTGGAGCGAGTCCAAGCAGCTTGGGGCAGTACAGGTGGAAGCCCTGATCGACGGCTTGACGGATGACCTCCGTTTTTCCGCAGAGCAGCAGTATGCAAAGCTCCACGAGCTGACTGTCCGCCGTCTGAATCTTCTGTTCAGACCGCAGATCGAGCCTTTCTGCAATGCCGGACATCCTGCGATCGTGCAGAAGCTCCTGACTGCACAGAGCTGCATTGACCAGCAGCTCCTCCAGAAGGGCAGCACGGAAGTACGCTATCCGGAACATTTTGTCCTGCAGCTCTTACAGAATGCGGTCTGCGGTGAGCAGTCCATGCTGATGCAGTTCCTCAGTACGCAGCAGGAAGCAGAGGCAAAGAAGCGTGAAGCCGAACAGCTCCTCGCAGAGGCAGAGGAAGCCTCTGCACATGTGAAGCTTGGCTATTACAAGACATTCTATCGTGAAAAACAGCCGGTGATGCATCCGAAGATCTCCGTCATCATTCCGGTGTACAATAAAGCTCCCTATCTGGTGCAGTGTCTGGAAAGCGTATCCCAGCAGAGTCTTTCCGAGCTGGAGATCATCGCTGTCAATGACGGCTCCACCGATGATTCCCTTCCGCTGCTGGTGGATTTCTGGCGAAATGATAACCGACTGAAGATCGTCAATCAGAAGAACAGCGGTGTCGGTGCGGCAAGAAATGCCGGTATTGCTCACGCTAAGGGCGAATATATCGCATTCATGGATCCCGACGATTATTACCCCGACCGTGATGTGCTCCGTCAGATGTACATCGCCGCTTCTGCCCATAAAGCAGAGATCTGCGGCGGCAGCTTCGTGATGAATGAAAGCGGTGTCGTGCAGGAAGAATTCAGCGGCATTTACGGAAAGTATACCTTTGAAAAAGAAGGCTTTGTACATTTCAGTGATTATCAGTTCGACTACGGTTTCCACCGTTTCCTCTACCGCAGGGAGTTCATCGGCAAGCATGAGCTGAAATTCCCTGATTATAAGCGTTTTCAGGATCCTCCGTTCTTTGTGCAGGCAATGCACCATGCCGGAAAGTTCTATGCGGTTCCCATGCAGACCTACGGCTATCGTGCCTGCTACCAGCCCATTGACTGGACACCGGAGAAGGTGGAGGGACTTCTCAGCGGACTGCGTGATAATCTCCGGTTCTCCGCTGAACATGGGTATGCCAAGCTCCACCGGATCACGGCGGATCGGCTGTTCACTGAATTCACTCCCATTGCCGCTGAAGCCATTCGCAATGGCAGCAGCAGCACCTTCATTTACTATCTTGCAGCATGCGGCTGTCTGGATTTTGAAATCCTGAAAAGCACCGGCTTTTCACCGGAAACAGTCATTGCTTCGATCGACCAGCTCTATTCCGGACATCTTGCTGCAGCGGCTTCCAGCGTCAGCACAAGCGGTTCCATTGATGCCCTGATTCACGAAAAGGAAGTGCGGATTCAGGATCTGACCCGTGAACGTGACGATGCACGAAACGAACGTGATATGTACATTGCATCCCTTGATGCGACCAGAGCCGCTTTCTCCCATCGTCTGGGTATGGCACTGACTGCCCCCATTCGCAAGATCAAGCAGCTGCTCCGCCGCTGATGCATTCTAAGGAGGCATTCATGACCAATTCCATTGCAAATGTAACCAAGTTCCGCTGCACCGGATGCAGCGTGTGCAGCAATATCTGTCCGGCTTCTGCGATCACCATGCAGCCGGACAGTGAGGGCTTTCCCTATCCTGCGGTGGACAATGCAAAATGTACGGACTGCGGTCTGTGCCGGACTGCCTGTGCAGCCTGTGAGTCCCCCGCAAGCGGCAACACCGAAGAACCTCTCTGCTATGCGATGATGGCGGACAACACCATCCGTGAGGACAGCTCCTCCGGCGGTATGTTCGGACTGATGGCACAGCATGTGCTCGATCAGGGCGGTGCTGTGGTCGGCTGTGCGTATTCCGATACGCTCGAAGCAGAGCATATTCTCATTACTGATGCCGCAGATCTCCCGAAGCTCCGTCATTCCAAGTATACACAGAGCCGGATGGGCGACATCTATCGGCAGACAAAACAATTCCTGACAAAGCATCCCGACAAGCCCCTGCTCTTCACGGGCTGTCCCTGTCACGTTGCAGGTCTGCGGATGTACCTGAAAAAAGACTATCCGAACCTCATTCTTGCCGACCTGATCTGTCATGGCATTGCATCACCGGCAGTGTTTGCAAAATACCTTGATGAGCTGTCCGCATTGAAGGGCAGCCGTGTCAAAGAGCTGACCTTCCGTGATAAAAAAGTGTTCGGCTGGACAACGGCTGTTTCTGCAAAGCTGGAAAACGGCAGAGAATACCACCGTGGTGATGCGGATCCCTACCTGAAAGCATACCTGAAAAACCTCATGATCCGTCCCTCCTGCACCGGCTGTCAGTTCACTGTCAGATCCCGTCAGGGCGATGTGACGATCGGGGATTTCTGGGGGATTTCCAAGCTTGATCCCTATATGAATGATACAAGAGGTACATCGCTTGTGCTTGTCAATCATCCGAAGGGCGAAAAGCTTCTCGGAGAATTGTTTGACAAGTGCCGCAAGATCAAGCGGATGCCCTTGCAGGCAGCACTTGAAAAGCAGGCACACCTGCACAGGCCGGCAGCGGCACACCCCCGCAGGGATGCGTTTTTCCAGCTGCTGCAAAAGCATACCATTGAGGAGGCGGTAGAAATGGCACTTGACGGACGTTATGACATCGGTCTGATCGGTGCATGGTATTTCCCGAATTATGGCACAACACTGACCTATTATGCTCTCCACACAGTACTGGAGGAGCTGGGGTACAGTGTTCTGATGATCGACAAGCCGAAGATCAAGGAAAATGATATTGAACGCCGTGACAACTATGCCAGAAGCTTTGCAAGGCGGCATGATTACGCAGTCAGCGAAGTGTTTGATATTACTGACACCATGCAGCTCAATGACCTTTGCAATACTTTCATGCTCGGCTCCGACCAGATGTGGACATGGACACGCTGTGAGCAGTTCGGCACCTATTATTTCCTTGATTTTGCAAGGGATGACAAGAAAAAGATCGTTTACGCAGGCTCCTTCGGCAAGGATGATTTCTTTGCACCGGAGGAGGGAAGAGCAAAATGTGCGTTCCATGCAGGCCGTATTGATGCAGTTTCTCTGCGTGAGGATCAGGGTGTGGAGATTGCGAAGAAACGCTTCGGCATTGATGCGGAATTCGTACTTGACCCCATTTTCCTCTGTGATCCGAAGCATTATGATGCTCTCGCAGCCGCCTCTGAACGCAGGCTGCCCGAGAAACCCTACCTGATGACCTATATTCTCGATCCCACGGAGGGTAAGCGGAATGCCATCCAGAAAACAGCCGATCTGCTGGGACTGGATATGGTGAACACCCTCAACGGCGTACCGTGGATGCATAAGGATAATGCACAGAAGCTTGGACTGCCGAATATTCAGGATGATGTGACGCTCGAAGATATGATGCAGTACTATCAGAATGCGGATTTTGTGGTGACGGACTCCTTCCACGGTTCCTGCTTTGCAATTCTCTTCCGCAAGCCGTTCATCTGCATCGCCAACCAGCAGCGTGGCATTCCGAGATTCCTGTCGCTTTTTGGTCTGCTCGGTCTGATGGATCGGCTGGTTTACCGTCCGGGTGAGATCATGACAGCAAAGGAGGAATTCTTCCGTCCGCAGATCGACTATGATCGTGTTTATGAGATCATCGCCAGAGAGCGTGACCGCAGCCTTGCATGGCTGAAGGAAGCACTGGAAGCTGAAAAATCTGCACAGCCGTCCGCATACGATATTCTCATGCGGCAGGTCAAGCAGCTTGAGAAGGAAGTGCGTTCACTCCGTGAAGCACAGAATGAAGCAAATGCAACTCAACAGAGTTGATTCCGAGGAAAAGGGGAGGAATACTATGAAAAAAGCATTGGTTGTCGGCGGAGGAAACGGCATTGGTCTTGCAGTCGTGCACGAACTGCTTGCTCAGAATTACGAGCAGGTCTGCGTGATTGACCGTGACGGTTCCAATCTGCCTGAAACAGAGAAGGTTACTTTTGAACAGTTCGATCTTCGCAGCAGAGATTTTTCCATTTTTGATGCCCATCAGGATGCGGATGCTCTCTACATCACAGCGGGCTTCGGCAGACTGGCATTTTTTGAGGAGCTGAAGGAGGCAGAGATCATGAACAATCTGCGTGTCAACGCAGAAGCAGTGATCCGCATTCTCCACCGCTTCTACCACAAGCTCATGGGCAGGGAAGCATTTTACTGCGGAGTTATGGGCAGCATTGTCGGCATCGTCAATTCTCCGCTGTTCTCCGTTTACAGTGCTTCCAAGGCGGCGGTATGCAGCTGTATTGATGCACTGAATACAGAGCTTGCTTACCACGGCAGTGAAAACCGCATTCTGAACGCATCCCCCGGCAATATCAAGGGCACACGCTTTGACGGTGCAGCACAGACGGATCTTTCCGCAGTACGGGCGTTTGCAGCAGAGTTCATCCGCCGTGCAGAGAGCCGTGAGCTGCTCTACATTCCGTCCTATGACGAGGTTTATGCGGATGTGATCCGCCGCAGCCGTGAGGACGTGCAGGCATTCGGTCTGAGCAGCATCGAATACAAGCAGAAAAGCGGCAGACTTGACACCCCCACAAAGCCCCAGCTCAAGGTTGGTTATCTCAGCGGTACATTTGACCTGTTCCATATCGGGCATCTGAATCTGCTCAAGAGAGCAAAGCAGTACTGCGACTATCTTGTTGTTGGTGTGCATGCGGATGCATCCCACAAGGGCAAGACCACTTACATTCCGTTTGAGGAACGCAAGGCGATCGTGGAGAGCATCAGCTATGTGGATCAGGTAATCACCTCCTGCAAGGAGGATGTGGATGTGTACAAAAAGGACATCATCAAGTATGATTTCCTGTTTGTTGGTTCAGACTACAAGGGGACAGAACGTTTCAATTCCTATGAGGAATATTTTGCAGATAAGGGAGTTCAAATCGTGTACTTCCCGTATACAAAGGGAACAAGCAGTACACAGCTGAGGGAGGCAATTGCGAAGTGAGCAGGAGATCATCCAAAAGAAGAAATGTATCTAAGACGAATACGCCCAAGACAAATATGCCTAAGACAGAAGTCGTTGCGGTAAAGGACGACACATTAAATATTCTGGTTTCTACTGACCGGAATTACCTGAAGTACCTGAGAGTACTGATGGTTTCTGTGTATGAGAATCATCCGGACTGCAAAGTCAATTTTTATGTTTTGCACGATAAACTTGATGAAACCGATGAAGCATATGGCAATGAAGTGGCTGATATGTATGGTCAGAAAGTTTATTATCTAAAAGTAGATGCTGCGTTGTATGACGATTTGCCGTTTGGTGGTCAGCTTTGGACAATTGAAACAATGTACAGATTGTGTGCTCATCAAATTTTACCTGAGACACTTGATCGTATTCTGTATCTTGACATTGATATTATTGTTGATGGAGATCTCCTTCCATATTATACAATGGATTTTGAGGATCATTTTTTGATTGCAAGCAAATGCAGATATGACATTAGAAATGAAGAGGGAGCATTGACTGATTTTGAAATCATAGATACAATGAACCCTGAAACAGCCAGAGCTGGTGGTTACTTCAATGCTGGTGTGATTCTGATCAATCTCGAAAATTCAGAGCAGAAAACATTGATGTGGAATTTTACAAAAATGTGGTCGAAACTGTAACGGGAAACAATAATATTCTGAATGATCAGGGTCTTCTGAATATGGCTTTCTTGACAAAAACAAAACTGTTAAAAAATGGTTATTATAATTACAGAATTGATTTCAGCTTGCCGGATTACTTTAACGAGCGTAAAAGATTTCACTATGATGAAGAAATCCCTTATGAGTATTATCCGTATCAGCCAATCATTATCCATTATTGCGGATTAATTCCGAAAAACAATAAGCCGTGGGAATGGAACTTTGATGATACGGAAATCAGAGCAGCATCCAATCGTTACAATGACTGGCTTCCGGAGCTGAATGCTTACTTCGGAATCTGGTGGAAGTATGCGGAGAAAGTTTCAGATTATGAAAAGATGGCGAGATCTGTGCAGTGCCGTAATCAGTCGTACATTGTTTTCAATAGAATGTTGGGACTGAATCGCTTGGATGTGGTCAATAAACTTGCAGTTGACAGCTTGTTTGTACCTGCTGATCTTGGCAGAAAAAACACAATTCTTAGAAACGAGGATTTGAATTCTTATATTCTTCCGAAGGTTTATCGTTGTGTAGATGGTGCAACCAAGTCCACAATCAAAAATTTACCGGAAAGTTTTACTGTGAATGTAGGCTTTCGGTTAACTGTAAAGCAGATTGCTGCCGCACCGCAGGGTGCTACTCCGTTGATTCAGATTCTTGAACCGAATCTTCCGGATGTACCGGTGTACCGCCGTTATTATCACGGTACAAGAGCAAATAGATGGGGCGAGTGGCAGCGGCTTGCCACAGATCAGGATATTCTTATGCTGGAAGAGAAAGTGCAGACGATGCTTCAGGAGCCGGAAAAAGAAGAGCCTGAAAAGGTGAGTCTTAGCCTGTTCGGTCCTTGCGTTATCAGAGATATTTTTGGTGTACACGAGGACGATGGCGGTTATCAGATCAACTGCTACGAAGGGTTCATCAATCCTCTTGCAATGGGCAGTCCTGCCGTTTCCTGTGATAGAGAACTGCTGGAGGAGAAGGTATATGCTCTCCCTGAAAAGAATTTCCTTAAACGCAACATCTTTTTGGATCTGACAAAAACCTACTGGAATTATCTTGCTGAGAACCGGGCCGATTACTTTATGATTGATGTCGGCGACATCCGTCTGCCCATTATGAGTGATCCTGACGGCTGTGTTGCAAGCTGCCGTGTACCCAGTACACCTCTGATGGAAAGTCTTTCCAAGGATGGCGTGTATAAAATTGCATCAAGACGCAAAGCACAGTCATATACGGATGACGAAATTCAGGAAGCAATGCTTTCCTTTGCGAAGAAGGCACTGGAATTGTATGATGAAGAAAAGATCATACTTCTGGAATGCGTCCCGGCTGCGGAGTATTATGGATTCAATCATGAGATTATTCCGTTTACAGCTGGCTGGATGGTTGAAGACTGCCGCAGATGCATCCGAGTGGCTTTCGATACTTTGAAAAAAGCTCTTCCCAAAGCACATGTGATCCCGTTCCCCGAGCATTATATTGCAGATGAACGCAACAAATGGGGAAAGCATATCCTCCATTTTGAGCCGAGCTTCTATGATTATGCATTGGAGGCTGTAAACATTATCACCAGCAAATGTGAGAATGAAGTTCAGATGCTGAATGAGCTGAAGGAGAAAACTGAGCTGGAAACTCTGGAAAAACGTGTTGCATTGCTGTCAAGAAATGATGTGCGTTTTGCAGATTACTATAAGCTGGAGTCGCTGTATGTGCCCTATACTAACACGATTCAGGAGAATGCTGACATCAACGACTACCATGAACCAGGTGCATACCGTTGCCGTTCCGGTAAAGAGAAGGCGAGTATCACCAACCTTCCGGAATCCTTTACCCAGAATGTTGGCTTCCGTCTGACCGTCAAGCAGATTGCTGCCATTGTTGAAGGGAACACGGCAATGATTCAAATTCTTGAACCCAATCTCCCCAATGTTCCTGTATATCGGCGTTATTTCCATGGTAAGAAGGAAAACAAATGGGGTCCGTGGCTCCGTCTTTCCACCGATGCTGATCTTGAAGCTCTGACACAGACCAGCACTGCACAGGCTGACCGGATCACCCAGCTGACCGAACAGCTCTCTGCACAGGCTCAGACCAATACCGAGCAGGCAGAACAGATCACCCAGCTGAATGAACAGCTCTCTGCACAGACAAAGAGCAATACTGCACAGGCTGAAAAGATCACCAAGCTGACCGAACAGCTCTCTGCTCAGACAAAGAGCAATACTGCACAGGCTGAAAAGATCACCCAGCTGACCGAACAGCTCTCTGCCCAGACAAAGAGCAATACTGCACAGGCTGAAAAGATCACCAAGCTGACCGAACAGCTCTCTGCACAGGCTCAGACCAATACCGAGCAGGCAGAACAGATCACCCAGCTGAATGAACAGATTGAAACCATGCAGAATGAAATGGCAGCACAGAAAAAGCTGCTGGAAGCTCTTGCAAAGGTTGTACTGAGATAAAGTCGATCCCCCGAACGTCCAGTTCGGGGGATTCTTTTGTATCCAAAAAAACAGCCCCCCAATCAAGGGGAGCTGTTTAGAATTGTTACGATCAAACGCCGCATTCTCTGCGGATGATCTCAACTGCAGCCTTTGCGGATGTGCCCTTTTCAAACGCACCCTCACGCTCATGATGCAGCTTAACCTTTTCGTTGTATTCCTTCTCATCAAAGTTCAGAATGCAGTCAACGAGCTGCTTGGTGTTTCTTGTGATGGGATACGGCCACTTGTGCAGCGGCAGTGCAAAGCCTCTGTCGTCATAGAGATATTCGTCGAGGTCATTTGCAAATACGATTGCCGGTCTGCCTGTAAAGGTGAAGTCCCACAGACAGGAAGAATAGTCGGAAACGAGAATATCTGCTGCACACATCAGCTCCTGCATATCCTCATAGCGGGAAACATCAATGGAATCAGTCTTAGGATTGTTCTTTACAAAGTAGTGACCACGGTAAAGAACTACCCACTCACCGCCGAATCGCTTGGACAGTGCAGCCTTGAAGCGGCGGAAGTCGAACAGCATGTCACCGATCTTAAATCCACGGCGGAATGTCGGAGCATACAGTGCGATCTTCTTGCCGTCCGGTACACCGCATTCCTTGCGGACCTTCTTGACTACCTCACTGTAATCAGTGAAGAAAATATCATTTCTTGCCATACCGGTGGGAACAAAGACCTTCTTGTCATAATAGAAAGACTTGGAAGTGTCATCTGTAAAGAACTGGCTGCCGGACAGGTAATAATCAGGCTGCGGATTCTCCAGCATGTAAACCTGCATTTCCTCCGGAGTACGGGGAGCCAGATAATCCGGTCCGATGGTCTTGTAATTCATAGCTGCGTGCCATGTATTGATGTAGATCTGTCCCTTACGCTTGCCGAAATGTGCAGGCTGATTATCATTGGTGATCAGAACCTTTGCGGACATATGATATGCCAGATGCTCCTCAGAACCAGCTTTTACAACGGGGATACCCATCTTGCGGATGGAATCGCAGGTTTCAGGATAATCAGAAGCCCAGATGATATCCAGCTTGCTGCCGACCTGCTTTCTCAGTTCAAGGAGAATGTACTTGAGGTTGCATGTTACGCCACGGCGGTTCGTCAGATAGAATACCACACGATTGGACTTGATGGCTACCTTGAGCTTCTTCTGACGCTTCAGCTCAGCTTCAATTTCAGCGAGCTTTTCCTTACCCTTCTCAACACGGGCAGGTGTGAAGTGTGCAGTCTTTTCCCACCACTCCAGCGGAATGGGCTGTGCTTCTTCAACAGGAGTAAAGAGGTATTTCTCCCAGAACTCACGGCAGAGCAGCTCTTCATAACGGTCATCATACTCCTCACGAACCTGATCGTAAGTATCAATAATATTCTGACGAGTCATGTTGAAGTGCTTGAGAACGTCATCACGCTCGTTCTCGCTTCTGGTAACATAGTAGCCGGTATTGGATGCTTCATCGTAGTAGAGGACTCTCTTGGCACCGCAGATCATACCGGGATGCGGGAAATTCAGCGGAGCAATGACAAGATCCTTGGTTGCCGGCTTGTCCCAGCCGTTGTGGGAAGCAATACGCTTCTTCTCCTGATCCTTGGTTTCCTTGAATTTCAGAGTGTTTTCATAGATACCATGTGTGAAAGTGCAGTTGAGCTGCTCAACAGGCTTTTTCTGATAGGTACGGCGACGCATGGTGATGGTATTCAGCAGCTCACCGTCCTGAGCCTTGAGCCAGTCAATACCCTTGAGGAAGTCATCAATACCCTGCAGCTTCAGGTGAGCTTCCTTATAGCGGTACAGCTCAATATCCTCCTGAATCTTCTTCTTGAATGTGGTATCAAAGTAGTTGAGCATCTGTTCAGAACCAAAATGCGGACGATGTCTTGCATTCATGATGCTCTGGTTACGGTAGTAGTAGTAGTCCAGATACGGTACACGCTTACCCTCAAATGCCTCGTGCCATACACAAAGACCGTTGATGTTGATGAAGTGTCTGCCGTTTCTCAGACCGTATTCAATGTCATCACGCTTGATGAAGATCGGGAGAGGAAGGTTGTCCGGCTGAACAACAGCAATCGGCATACAGCAGTACCACCATCCGAAATGGTTTACTGTATCTTCCTTTTCATTCTTCAGGATCCACATAATACGGCGGAGATCGTACTTATACTTGACGGGCTTGCAGGAAACCACGTTCCAAAGGTCGCCGGATTCGCTCTGCATCCATTCCATATCCAGACGGAGCATTGCACCGCCAATAAAGGCATCACTGTAATCGGATTTGAGCAGACGCAGGAAAGCGTAGTTTCTTTCCAGTACATGCGGGTCCAGACGGATGTCATCATCCATCATGATGATGTGTGTGTAACCCTTCTTTGTTTTCTGGAGCATGATCTCATACATGCTTCTGCCGAAACCGCCGGCACCGCCGAGGTTCTTATTCGGGAAAACATGTACATGCTCAGAATTCAGGGCTTCATAATCCAGTGTGCGGCCGTTGTCAGATACATAAACATCGAGTCTGCCGTGCAGCGGGCTTTCCGGATTACGGATGATCATCTTCAGCAGCTTATGGATATTAGCAGTTACATATTCCTCACGGCGGAATGTGCAGATGTCAATTGCAAACTTGACCGGATTCAGATCGTCGATCTGATCTGCTACCTCTGTGTAGTAGAAACCGTTGTAGAATACACTGTGTTCCTCCAAAGCGATGATCTCGATGTAGAGCAGACCATCCTTGAAATCCTCCATCGGGATCTCAAATGCACGACGCTTCTTTTCTGGTTCTTCTACCATGTAGGTACGCAGCATTGTCACTGTCTGCTCACCAGCCATACGGCTGACATGCTTGACATTGATCTTGAAAGTACCCTGAAGCACCAGCTTGATGCCGAGGTTGGAAAGGTTGGTGTACTTTCTCCACTTTGCGATGGAAAATGCATTGAAGTATGTATCAAACTTGAGCAGTGCATTCTTCTTTTTGAAGATAATACCGGTTTCCGGCTCAGGAATTTCTTCCGGCTCCGCATCCTCGGTTTCCTCAGAAGCTTCTGCATTCTCATCCTCTGCATTCTCATTTTCTGCATCCTCAGCAGATGCAGCGTTCTCTTCCGGTTCTTCGAGCAGCTCTTCTTCCAGCTCTTCCTTGAACTCAAAAGCGGAGGGATCAAAGGTGATACCGGATTCAATGGCGATCTTCATCGCTTCTTCACGGGCAATACGCAGCTGCTCCATACGGGCAAGACGCTGTTCCTCCAGAAGTGCAAGACGCTCCTTCTCAAGAGCAATACGCTCAGCCTCTTCTTTTTTTGCCTTTATTTCAGCCTGATACTGTGCAATATCACTGTGCTGCAAACAATGATCTTTGGAATAACGGAAATACAACTCCTTCTCCAGACAGATTTCCTTTGAAGGGAACAAAATCTCCTGTAGTAACATTTCTTTACCTCCAATAATTGTGTCCTGCAATGCATACCGGATTTCGACATTATGCTTGAAATTTGTACGCAAACAGACATGTTTACATACATTTTATCACGCTGTCAGATATTTGTCAAGGGGGGATTCGTAACCTTTTTGTGAATATTGGAGAAACCACAAAAAAGCATAATATTAATATGTAGTATTTGTACAATATGCAGGATGCTGCGTGAAAAAGGAATTGACTGCGGTTGACAAAGGGGGAGATGTATGCTATAATAGAAAGGAATAATGAAAAGGCTGGATGCTGCCGGCTGCGGACGTGATTCTGCTGTGTTCCGGTTTTGGGGATGCCTTGAAAAGAACTCGGAGGAATCGTAATGTTGACATTGCAGAATGTACTGCTGCCGTCCGCTGGAACCTGTGAGGAAACGGAGCTGTATTACCGTACCGCCGCAGCGGAACGTCAGAAATGCACCCTGCATGGAAATGAACTTGCAGCGGAAAAAGGCTGTACGATCAGCTTTGACACCTATTTCGGAGGATTTACCATCGAAAAATGGAGGAAATACACCCATGTCAGGAGGGTTTCACTAAAACTCCTGCTCAAAGGCGTATTCACGGTCAGACTATGCTGCATGACCCGCAGTGAGGATGGTGCTGTACATACGCAGGAGCTGCTTTCAGCGGAGGCATCCAGTGAAGGAATGCAGGAATTCACCTATGAATTCCCCGATAGCTGTGAAAAAGGCATGCTCTGTTTTTCTCTGACAAGCATGCAGGATGGCTCAGTATTCGGCGGCGGCTCGTATTTCTCCATGCTCGCACCGGAGGAGCAGCGGTATGTGAAAATTGCTGTTGACATCTGCACCTACCGCCGTGAAGCCTTCATTGAACAGAATCTGAAGAAGCTCCGCAGCAGTTTTCTGGATGCACCGGATTCTTTTCTTTATGACAAGCTGGAGATCTTTATTTCCGATAATGCCGGAACACTTGATATTCCGGCACTTTCGAGTGAAAAAATACACATTGTAAAAAATAAGAATGTCGGCGGAGCCGGCGGCTTTACCAGAGGTCTGATCGAGATTCAGAATGTCCGTAAGGAGAGGAAGATCACCCATGTTCTTCTCAATGATGACGACATCGTCTATGAGCCGGAGGCACTCTTCCGCACCTGTACTTTCCTGACATGTATCCGCCCGGAATATGCGGATGCCTTTGTCGGCGGTGCAATGCTGCGGCTTGATATGCCCTATTTTCAGGTAGAATCCGGTGCAGTCTGGAACGGCGGACGGCTGGTTTCTCTGAAGCGTGGACTGGATCTGCGGGATCTGGAAGCGTGTCTGTATAATGAAACCGAGGAGGATCCGCAGTACAATGCATGGTGGTTCTGTGCATTTCCGGCTGAGGTGGCATCGGAGGACAACCTTCCCATGCCCATCTTCATCCGTGGCGATGATGTCGAATATGGTCTGCGGAATACCAAGCACCTTGTCCTCCTCAATGGTATCTGTGTCAGGCATGAGCCGTTTGAGAACAAGTACTCTTCTGCATTGTACTACTACATTTTCCGCAACCGCCTGATCGACAATGCACTTCATGACATGAACATGACCGCAGAAGAGCTGAAACGTGAGCTGTATGGCTATGTGATGAATGAAGTACGTCTGTACCGTTACCGGAATGCTCGGCTCCTGATGAAAGGAATGCGTGATTTCTTCAAGGGGACGGAATGGTTTGCCCAGCGGGACGGTGAAGCGATCCACCAGCAGATCATGCAGGAGGGCTATGCCATGAAGCCTGTTTCCGAGCTGGGGGAGGGGATCACCTTTGATGAGCAGCTCTTTGAACAGTCGAGAAATGCCGATCAGCCGAGGGATCTGCTGCATCGTGTCATTGCCAATCGAACCGTGAACGGCACCTATCTTCCGCCGAAGCGGAAATACAATATCGTACCTGCGGACGGTGTGCGGCAGATCACAGTTTACCGCACCGAAACCGTACTCAATTACGATGCAGCAAGCGGACGAGGCTTTGTGACCAAGCGTGATGTGAAGGAAGCAAAGGCATGCATTGCGGAGCTGCGGGAGATGTACCGGAGGATCGACACGGACTATGAAAAGACCGTGCAGGACTACAAGCTGCATGCAAGCCGTTTCTGGAAACGCAGCTTCTGGGAAAAATATCTGGAGCTTACTGCTGAATAAGCGTGAGATATATTATGCTATGAAAGGAAACTGATTATGAGAACAAGCTATGACTATCTGATCGTCGGCACCGGTCTGTTCGGTGCAACCTTCGCATTTGAAGCAGCCAAGAGAGGCAAGACCTGCCTTGTGATCGACAAGCGTCCGAACGTTGCCGGCAATATCTACACCAAGAAGCTCACAGACGAGGGTCTGGAGGGCATCAGCCAGCACATTTATGGTGCTCACATTTTCCACACCCATGACAAGGCGATCTGGGACTATGTGAACCAGTTCTGCGAGTTCAACAACTACATCAACGCTCCCGTTGCCATCTACCACAATCCCGAAACAGACGAGGATGAGATGTACAACCTGCCGTTCAACATGAACACCTTCTATCAGCTCTTCGGTGCAAAGACACCGGCTGAGGCAAAGGCTGCCATCCAGAAGGAGATCGATGAGTGCGGCATCACAGGCGAGCCGAAGAACCTCGAAGAGCAGGGCATGCGTCTGAGCAAGACTGTATTCACCAAGCTCGTTAAGGAATACACCGAGAAGCAGTGGCAGCGTGACTGCAAGGATCTGCCGGCAAGCACCATCCAGCGTCTGCCGTTCCGCTTCCGTTTCGACAACAACTACTTCAATGATCGCTATCAGGG
>JAFURN010000154.1 GCA_017480865.1 Ruminococcus sp.
AATTTCTCTGCTGCGGCTGTCCCCTCAGGACTCTGTCACACCGGCAGCATTCTGCGCATAGATGCCCAGGACCTCTGTTGCGTCATCAATGGTGATGCTTCCGTCCCGGTTTACGTCCATGTTCGTTTCAGATGCAGCCGCCGCACCGGATGCTGCGCTTTCTGCATAATGCTGCAAAATCAGGACTGCGTCCGTGATATCGGTTGTGCCGTCTGCGTTTACATCACCAGGCACGTTCTCTTCCTGCTCCAATGCAGCGAGGAGATCAACGGCTTCTGCGCTGACTTTACTGCTCGTCATCTGGAATGTTCCCATATTTCCGATCGCATCCGGATAGACCTCTTTGATTGCATACATCAGGTCAGGAGCCTGCAGTGAATCAATCACCAGACTGTAGCATTCTGTTGTCTCATCATATTTTACAGTACCATCCGCTCTGAACTGAGACAAAATTTCCTGCAGCTTTCCAACCTCCGAATCACCCGTTTCTCCCAGGTTCCATACATTGATTACCGGAGATTCCCACCCGACTGCGTATATCGCCGTATAGGGAGTATAGGTCGCCTCAGTGACACAGCCTGCTTCATACATTTCTGCACACATTTCCTGAATCAGTGCAGACTTATCCTCTGCTTTTGCAGGATCCGCAAATTCATAACCATTCTCATCACAATCATCATACAGATAGCCCGTGTAAGTTCCATCTGCATTTTGTGTATAAAAGTCAGTTACATAGTCGAAATCCAGTTCTTCACCATATTTCTGGTAAATTTCCTGCCAAAGTTCCTTGTTGTTCGTTGTCACTTCAACATTGTTGTAGTGAAAATTGGTAAAGCACAGATATCTCACATTGATTCCGTCATCAAACCAATAAGGAATGTAGGCATGTTTCTCAGAATGCGTACTGTTATTGATCCAGGACAGCAATCCGGCATCGTCGAACACCTCATATTCCTCAAAGCCAGCGGGCAAAACAAACGGTTCATCAATGTAGTTGGTTCTTGCATCTACCGAAAGGGCAGTCACAGCACTCATTGCCATTGCTGCGCCCAGAATCAGGGCGAACCCTCTCTTAAATCTTTTCATAAAATCACCTTTTCCTTTTCTTTGTTATTCCGTTATTGCCGGGCAAATTTCTCTGCTGCGGCTGTCCCCTCAGGACCCTGTCACACCGGCAGCATTCTGCGCATAGATGCCCAGGACCTCTGTTGCGTCATCAATGGTGATGCTTCCGTCACCGTTTACATCCATATTCGTTTCAGATGCAGCAGCCGCACCGGATGCTGCGCTTTCTGCATAATGCTGCAAAATCAGGACTGCATCAGAAATATCTACAGTACCGCTGCCGTCAACGTCACAGGCAGCTTCTTTCTGGACAGCAGCAAGAAGGTCCATTTCTCCAATCGCAGCAAACCGAACAATAAGGTCCGAGTCAGAACCTCGGTACACACTGGGAATATCGTCTTCCGAATTGAACGAATTGCAAATCTCGTCAAGCCTGTTCAGCGTCTGAATATCATGAAATTCAATCGTATACGCATTTTCCTCGGTTTCAGATGCTCTGATGGTATGATTATCAGAATACTTTCCTGCAATTTCAGACAACGCATCTGCTGTTCCTTCAAACGTACAGCAGATCGCATTTTCGACAGAGCATCTGTCATAATAAACCTTTGCCGTACTATAAACGGCATATTCGAGAATACCATCACCATATATTTTTTTGCATAGTGCCTTTGCTTCATTCACTTTTCTTTCCACAGTAACAGGACTGATGGGGTTATCCCCCTCATCAGCTGTATCATATATTCTTATCATACCATCATCACAAATCACATCAAAGTCAAGATCGGTAAAATAAGCTTCATAGGCTGCATCGAAATTGACAGAATCGCTAAGAATCAAGGTCACGCAATTGTAGTGGAAATCATAATACGAAATGAGATCATAGCTGTTTGAGTCCTGTTTGTAACGAGCGTAGTAAAAAGAATCATCGTATTTTTCATAGTCCTTTAAAGCCGTAAAGGAAGGACTGCATTTTTCATAGCCATCCTGTATCATAAATGATGAGAGATCAATCCCATCGACTGCTTCGTATGCGCCCTCTGCCGTCATATCAGGATGCATTGCACATACTGACAAGATCAAACCCAGCGCAACGGCTTTTCCATACTTCTTCTTATTCATCACTTTTCCCCTGCCAATCTATGTTCGGATTGTTTTTGTAGAAATGTAAAAGTTCCGTGGTCATACGTGGACCATAATTTACTGTAGCAGTTTCTATAGCAAGACCATTTTCACCATAGACAATTTGACCATTTTCATCACGCAAATAGTCTGTATGTCCATGCCCAGCAATTCCAATAACTGTATAATATTTTTCTCCCCCATATTCCATGTATGTATATACAGGTGAACCGCTTTGCCCATCCATAACATCCATATCGAATACAGTATTTCTTGTATAATCCATTTCATCATCTCTATCACACGGACATTCAAAACTCATTATGTTCCCTGCACACGTTTGCTTTCCGGTCTTATCACTTGGAAAACCTGTTGTATAAACCGGCAACGAACTATTAATAACATTATCTGTTGCAATCCCGAGATTAAAATTAGCATACTCGCCTAATTCTTCAGAAATCGTTATCAAAGCATAATCATAAGAATAACTTTCATTTTTTGTACTGTCGTTTTTGCATTTTGTGATATAGTTGTTTGGAATATGAACGTTGTACGCACTTCTGATTGTTTTTATTCTATTTCCACTTTCATCATATACGCAAATACTTGAAATCTGAACCTTTGAATTTGAGAAAGTTCCGTTTTGGTAATCGAATAAACAGTGTGCTGCTGTTGCAATCGTATGCGCATCCACAAAAAAGCCAGTACCTACCTGATAATCAGTAAATATCTTCACAACACCCAAAAGAGCATTGTCTGAATATCTATTATCCACGCCAATAATTTCTCTCGAGTTGTCTTTAACAGGATTTGAAACCAATGTATATTCATCAACATATGCTCCAGATGCATTAAATATAGTATATCCCATATCACTGTTTATTGAGGTCGTTGCAGTCGTTGCACTTGCATAACCACCACCCTCAGCTGTATACGGTAATGAGGTGATCAACCTTGTAATATACTTATTCAATATCAATGCATCAATCGCATTGATTACACAATCCGCATTTGTATCCGCCTTCGTATAGTCAACCAGTTCAACCTTACCACTCAGATACTTGTTGAGAGAAGTAACATCCGTCAGCGACACACTACCGTCATTGTTTACATCTCCGCATACCCATGTCACTGCCTCTGCCGACATCGGCACCGGCATCACCACCAAAAGAGACACACACACTGCAAGCAATGCAGCAACCAATGATTTAAACGATTTTTTCATTTTAAATAACTCCTTTTCATTCTATTGATAAAACCGCTTACGTATGCCTGTTTTTCTCCACTTCACCTCCATTATCGCACCATACATTCATTTTTTCAAACCGTCCGTTTCAACCTTGTTCACTCTTATTATAAACCATATTCTTCCGTATGTCAATCACAAAATTTAACAAAGTAAAAAACCATTTATTGTGCAATGCGCTTAATTTCAACAATGATATATCTCTTCAGAATGTGCATACAAAATAATTCGACAAAAAACGACAAAACCAGGAAAAACACGAAGTGCGCAAAAAATCATCCCATAAAAAAAAGAACTGCTGCGCATCTCTGCACAGCAGTTCTTCTGATATTATGCTTTTTCGTACACCGCAAGGATCTCACCGATATACTGCTTATGCAGCGGATCGGTGCAATACCAGCGGTCATAGGTTGCCTGCTCCGTAAATGCCTCCTGCTTCATCATCTCCGCATAACGCTTTCTGCACACTATAATACGGGATGCCTCTGCAAAAGCAACGGCACCGTCTATCTCAATGGGTGTAAGGCCGGTTTCCTTCGCCTTATCATACTCTCTGCCGGATTTCGTTCCGCAGAACTGAAGCGCACTGCGGTACTCCTTCTCAAAGAAACAGAGCGTGTATACATCGTTCTGCTCCATATAGGAAAATGTATGGCGGTTGGTGCGTACTGCACAAACAAATGACGGCGCACCCCACATCACTCCCATAAAGCCCCATGAGGCTGTCATGGTATTGTAATCCTCCATCGTACCCGCCGTAATCAGATACCAGTCGTCGCCAATCTGTGTAAACGGATTTCCAGCAAGTGCTGCCATTTCCTTCTTGACAAAGTTCATTCTATCTGCTCCTTTCATCGCCGGCATACATTCCGCCGGCCTCGTATACCTTATTATAACATACGAGCAGATATTCCGCAAGAGGCACATTTCTGCGCAGATCCGTCACATAAACATTACGCACGCTTCCGGTTGTTCCGGTACTGCAAACGAAGCTTGTCAGTAATCAGCGCAATAAACTCGGAATTGGTAGGCTTTCCCTTGCATGTATTCACGGTATAGCCGAAAAAGGCATTCAATGTCTCCAGATTGCCTCTGTCCCAGGCAATTTCTATGGCATGACGAATCGCACGTTCCACGCGGGAGGATGTCGTATCAAACTGCTTTGCAACAGTCGGATACAGACGCTTGGTAATGCTGTCCAGCAGTTCCTGATCATCAATCGAAAGCAGAATTGCTGCACGCAGAAAATGATATCCCTTTATATGTGCCGGAACGCCAAGCTGATGGATGATATCCGTCACCACAAGCTCCAGATTGGTTCCTTCATTTTCTTCGTTGGGATGTACACCGCTCAGAAGCTTCTGCACACGTTTGATCAGCATATCTACATCAAACGGCTTCGGAAGAAAATACGATGCGCCGCTTTCCATTACCTGACGTTCAATAAATCCATTGTCATAAGCAGTTGTGACGATGAAATAGGGTACCTTTCCGCCGGCTGCCCGGACCTTCGCCATAACCTCTACAGCGTCATAGTGGACCATAACGGCATCCATAATTACAACATCCGGCTTGTCATTCCGGATCGCCTCCACAAGTGCTTTTCCATCCTTCTTCCGTGTGACCGTATACAGTCCCTGTGACCGGAAACGATTCGCACAGGCAATGCCGAATTCTGCGCTGTCATCTCCGATCAGTACCTTCACCTTATGATTCATATACGAACCTCCTTCATTTTTTTACTCTATTATTCTAACATGGTCCTATCGGCATTGCAATAAGAGGTTTTGTAGTTTCTTGTAGCAAAAGGTCTTCTATAATCGAATCCTGTAAATCTTCTTTGGAAATCCTTCGGACACCTTATACAATTTTCGGCGCCTCTGCATTTTCACGTTGTTTTTTCTCCCTGCGCTTTTGTACAGATTCCATCGAAAAAAACTGCATCAGCGCAAGTGCGATCAGAAGTACGCAGACGATTGCTGTCGGAAAAACAGCACCCTGGTACACAGCACCTGCCGGCATCCCACGAAGTGTACTGTAAAATCCGGCATCATTTGCATAATTCACAACGATCTGCGTCACAATGAAACATATGACCGTACCTGTCACACCAAGACACATGGAGATCCGGTTCCACCCCAGCAGGCAAAGCACAACGCCCACAGTGATCACTGCTGCTGCAAACAGCATGATGTAGCCATAATCCACAAAATGGATCGGCCAGTTCTCTCCTGCCTGAGCACTGGAGATCCAGCCCAGAGCCGCCATAACATCGCAGAACAGCACAAAATAAATCGTAGACAGGATCAGAGCGATCCGCAGGATCACCCGCACAATTTTCATTTTGCGGTCCTTCGCACGAAGCCGTGCCATGGTCTGCTCGCAGGAAAGCGCATGCTTTGTCTTTTCATTTTTCTCGTTTTTCATTCCATACATCCTTTCATCCAAACAGGAAACACAATTGCCTGCTTTTTTCGCTCATAATGAATCTGTACTGACTCATATTATAGTTGCACCCGACAAAGATTTGCAACAGAAAGAAGGTCAGCTATGCACATACACATTCGCCGGACAGCAGCTCTGCTTGCAGCTGCCGCCATTCAGATATATGCAGCTGTAAGCTATTACGCCTACCGGCTTCCTGACAGCTATTATATTGCCGCGGGAGAGGATCTGTCTCTTTCCTCCGCCCTGCCCATTACCGCCCAGACCCAGAAGCCCCATTCCCGTGCAGCCTTCTCCCAGAGCACCACGGATATCCAATCCGTTTCCCTGGAGCTCTTCGGCATCATCCCCATCAAGGATGCTGAGGTACAGGCGATCCGCACCCCTATGCTCATTCCAGGCGGACAGCCCTTCGGCATCAAGCTTCGTATGGATGGTGTCATGATCGTCCGTCTGGGGGCAGTTGCCGCAGAGGATGGTTCCGTCTGCCCGGCAGAGGATGCCGGTCTTGAGCCTGGCGATATCATCCAGACCGTAAACGGCTATCCGATTACCTCAAACGATATTTTAAAAGAAGCCTTTTCCGCAGCCGAGGGCGCACCGGTAGAGGTCACCTTCACTCGTGACGGTTCCGCCTGCGTAACGCAGCTGACGCCGGTCTACTCCCTTACCGATGACAGCTACACCGCAGGCATCTGGGTCCGGGACAGCCTTGCCGGTGTCGGCACCATGACATTCTACAGCCCGGATACCGGAACCTTCGGGGGACTGGGACATCCCATCTGCGATGCAGATACAGGCACCTGCATTCCCATCGGAGAAGGAACCGCCTGTCCCATTACCATCAGCAGCATTACAAAAGGCGTATCCGGCAAGCCGGGCATGCTCCAGGGGACCTTTCTGGGCACCGACCCTCTGGGCGTGCTTCTATGCAACAACCGCTGCGGCGTATTCGGAAGCCTGAAGGAGCCCTTTTCAGATGCAGAAGCCATCCCTATGGGCTTTAAGCAGGAAATTGAAACCGGCAAGGCGGAGATCCTCTGTACCGTTTCGGGAACAGAGCCGCAGTCCTATACCGTTGAAATTGAAGAGATCGACTTCAGCGGTGCAGACAGCACCAAAAATATGATCCTGCGCATCACCGATAAGGAACTGCTTCAGCAGACCGGGGGGATCGTACAGGGCATGAGCGGCTCACCCATTCTGCAAAAGGGAAAGCTCATCGGTGCAGTGACCCATGTCTTTGTGGATGACCCCACAAGAGGATACGGCATCTTCTGCGAGAATATGTACCGGTTCGGAACCAGCGGGTCTTAGCACATGCTTTGCATCAGAAACGATTCTGTAAAAGGGGCTGCGGCAGCCCCTTTTCATTTTCAGGAAGCAGAAACACATACTTAATACGGAAGCGTAAACTCCCCGACCTTCCAGAAGCCATCCTCCGGAACCAGTGTAAACACATCTGTTATTTCTCTGTCCTCGTACTGCACCTGCACATCAAATACCACTTCCTCCGGAGAAACCGACACAAGCGCTGTCACCTCCGAGGACAGGTAGGTAATGTCCATACCTCTTGCTGCTCTTGCTGCATACAGCCGTCCGTCCTGTTCCAGGAGAATACCGTCAAAATCACTGCCATGATATTCCCGGCTGAAAATATCATAATAGGGTGCTGTCGCATCCGCAAAGGATGGGCATGTTGTCAGGAAATAGGTTCGGTCAATGATCTCAAGATTCTCAAAATCAAAGGGGAACGCACTGCCGCTGTGCAGATACCGGAAGGACACCTCTGCCGCATTCCGGTACATTTCCTGTCCCAGTATCAGCCATTCCCCCGCCGTTCTTCCCTCTGCGCCGAAAATACCCTCTCCGGGCGCAGTCTCCTCGGGATAAACAGAAGGCACAGTTACCGGAGCATCCGTTGTTTCCGGAACGGGTATTTCTTCTATGAGAGCCGTCTCCTGCATCTCCGTTTCTATTTCCGCTTCATATTCCGGCACAGAGGTCTGTACCGCTGTCACCGCTGCCGGAGCCTCCGCTGCAGCTGTCTCATCGGAAAAAGCATGTCCGTTCTCTGCTGTCTCCTGTTCAGCTTGTTTTGTTTGTGTTTCCGCCTGCACTGCCTTTGTCTCCGCAGAGGTTGTCTCCGCCGGTTCCGTCCGGGTATTCAGTACAAGCTCCTGCCGGGAAACAGCATCCTCCTGTTCCCTGCTGCAAGCGCAAAAACTCATCATACATACTGCCGTCAGAAGGCATATCCACTTTTTCATATTCTGTCACCTCTCCGCAGATTCTATACTATTCTATAATATACTATTATAATATATTATACTACGAACACAAACCCGGCGCAAGTCCCTGAAACAAAAAAAGCCTTGCAGAGAATCCCTGCAAGACAATTTTTGAATACTGCGCTCTTATCTGTTATCGTCGCTGAATCCGCTCTCAACCAGATCAACCAGAGAATTCACAGCTGCCTGCTCATCCTGACCATCTGCAATGATACGAATCTTAGTGCCGCCAACAATACCCAGAGAAAGGATACCCAGCAGGCTCTTAGCGTTTACTCTGCGCTCTTCCTTTTCGATCCAGATAGAGGAACGGAATTCGTTTGCCTTCTGGATAAAGAAGGTTGCCGGTCTTGCATGCAGACCAACCTGATTCTTCACATCAACGTCTTTTACGTACATAGTTAATACTCTCCCATCATAAAAATTTTTGAGAAAAACACATGTTTTCCAATCGACTTGAAATTGCTTTACTGCCTCTACTAAGTATTATACTTTACTTTTCGCCCCACGTCAACGTGCAATTTGCAACAAATGGCGGTTTTGGGGTAATTTTCTACGTGTTGACGCAACAAGAGGTTTTTTGAAGCATAATGTTTGTGAATAATTACCACAACCTTTGTCCCTGCATGCTTGCGTGCAGATTCGACATCACGCTTTGTTCAGACCATACAATTTTTCTTGTTATATTTTGTCAATATAGCACTCATACAAGTCCGGTCGCTTCTCCTTGGTTACCGACAGGCTTTGTGCAAACCGCCAATCGGCAATATTCTTGTGATGCCCCGAAAGCAGCACCGCCGGCACCGCCTGGTCATGCCATATCTCCGGACGTGTGTAATGAGGATACTCCAGCAGACCGCTGAAATGGCTTTCTTCCTCAAAGCATACAGACTCCGGCAGAACGCCCGGACACATCCGTGCAATGGCATCCGTCAGCACCAGGGCAGGCAGTTCTCCGCCTGTCAGCACATAGTCGCCGATGGAAATTTCCTCATCAATTATTGTATCCAGAATCCGCTGATCAATACCTTCATAATGGCCGCACAGCAGAAATAATCTCGGCATCCGGGAAAGCTCCAATGCCTTCTGCTGCGTCAGTACCTGTCCCTTGGGAGACAGATAAATCGCATGGGGCTTTTCCGCAGCCTCTGCACATACAGCCTCCCAGCAGCGGTAGATGGGATCTGCCTGCATCACCATACCTCTTCCGCCGCCATAGGGGATATCATCCACACGCTTATGCTTGTCCAGCGTATAATCACGGATATTATGACATGCCACCGTCAGGTGCCCTGCTTTTCTGGCACGTCCCACAATGCTCTCTGACAGGACAGCCTCGCACATATCCGGAAAGAGTGTTGCAATGTCAATTCGCATCCAGCAGTCCCTCCAGCGGGCGGATCTTCATAACGCCGCCGTCCACATCCGTATCCACGATCACATCGGGGATCGCCGGGATCCAGTAGGATTTCTTCTGCGCCTCGTCACGGACCTCATATACATCATTGGCACCGGTCTGGGATACATCCTTCAGCACACCGTATACGGTACCATTGTCTGCATCGATCACCTGAAGTCCGATGAGGTCCTGAATAAAGTACACGCCCTCTTCCAGTTCCACGTCATCACGGTGTATATACAGAATCTGATTCCGCAGCTTTTCTGCCTCTTCAACCACATCCAGTCCATCGATATGCAGAATCACAGTACTCTTAAAGGGTCTTGCATAAGCAACTGTGATCTCCTCATGCTCCTTGCCCAGATAAAGGGTATCAAACTCGCAGAGAAACTCCGGCGCATCGCACCACGGCATGACCTTTACATCACCGCGCAGGCCATGCACATTTACGATCTTACCGATCTCCAGATATTCCTTTTTCATATTCTACCTCCTGTATATAGAAACAGGCGATTCCCATCGGAGCCGCCTGCAAAGTTCTATTAGTCAATTTCCACTGCAATCTTCTGATTGGTCTTTGCAGCGCCGGAACGCATAATCACACGGATCGCCTTGGCAATTCTGCCCTGCTTTCCAATGACTCTGCCCATATCATCCGGAGCAACATTCAAGTGGAATACGATGACCCCTTCTTCATTGGGGGCATCCTCTGTAATCTGAATTGCAGACGGGTCCTCAACCAGACCTGCTACAATTGTATACAGCAGTTCCTGCATATTGTCTGCTCCTTTCAGGAAAATGCCTGCAAGTAGAGCGAGCAGCAGCGGTATCCGCTTATCTGCTCCCAACCTGCATTGCCCAGACGGCTTTCCGATTAAAGAACGCCTTCCTTCTTCAGAATCACCTTAACGGTATCTGTCGGCTGTGCGCCGTTAGCCAGCCACTTCTTAGCCTTCTCAGCATCTACCTTTACAACAGACGGTTCCTTAGTCGGATCATAGTAGCCGATTTCTTCGATGAATCTGCCATCACGGGGATATCTTTCATCAGCAACTACAATACGATAAAACGGAGCCTTCTTAGCGCCCATTCTTCTCAGTCTCATCTTTACTGCCATTTCTATTTCACCTCCATGGTTGTATTTATATATAGCAGCAGTTTCCTGCATCACTACCCTCATTTACCGCTTCGGCGGGAAAATTCCCGGCGGAAGCCCTGGTATATTCATATTGCCGCCCTGCATGCCCTGAAGCTCGTCCATCTTCATACCGGCAAGCTTTCTCATAGCACGCTTGGACACCTTGCCATTCTTACCCTTGACGCCGCCGCCCAGCTGCTTCATCATTTTCTGCATCTGCTCAAACTGCTTCAGCAGGCGGTTCACATCCTCCACCTTATTACCGCTTCCGGCAGCGATTCTGCGCTTTCTGGAAGGATTGATGATGGATGGCTTCTTCCGCTCTGCCGGCGTCATAGAGGTGATCAGCGCCTCAATCCGCACGAACTGGCGGTCATCAATATCTACATCCTTGAGTTTACTGCCCACGCCCGGGAGCATGCCCAGAATCGACTGCAAGGAACCCATCTTCTGAATCTGTCTCAGCTGGTCCAGCAAATCGTTCAGATCAAACTGATTCTGCTCCAGCTTCTGTGCCAGACGTTCTGCATCCTGACGGTCTACTGTGCTTTCTGCCTTCTCGATCAAGGTCAGCACATCACCCATACCCAGAATACGGGACGCCATACGCTCCGGATGGAACTGCTCGAATTCATCCAGCTTTTCGCCCATACCCACATACTTGATGGGCTTACCGGTAACAGCCAGTACGGACAATGCCGCACCGCCTCTTGTATCAGAGTCCAGCTTGGACATCAGTACACTGTCAATTCCCAGTGCATCATCAAAAGCCTTTGCCACATTTACGGCATCCTGACCGGTCATAGCATCCACGACCAGCATGATCTCATTGGGATTGGTAAGTGCCTTCAATTCCTTCAGTTCATCCATGAGAGCTTCGTCAATATGAAGACGGCCCGCTGTATCGAGGATGATCACATCATTACCATGATCCTTGCCGTATTTCATAGCCTCTTTTGCGATGATCGTAGGCGAGATCTGTCCCATTTCAAAGACCTTGACACCTGCACGTTCACCCACGACCTGAAGCTGATTGATCGCCGCCGGACGATAGATGTCACACGCTACCAGCAGCGGATAGTGACCCTCCTTCTTGAGCAGCTTTGCCAGCTTTGCCGCATGGGTCGTTTTACCGGAACCCTGCAAGCCGCACATCATAATCACACACGGAGGCTTGGACGGGAAGTTGATTCGTGTATGATCGCTTCCCATGAGGGAACAAAGTTCCTCATTTACGATTTTAATTACCTGCTGCCCCGGCGTCAGACTGGACAGCACCTCGTTGCCGACTGCTCGCTCGGAAACCTTCGCCACAAAGTCCTTTACGACCTTATAGCTGACATCCGCCTCCAGAAGTGCCATACGGACTTCACGCATGGCTTCCTTAACATCCGCCTCCGTGAGCTTACCATGAGATTTCAGTTTCTTGAACACCCGATTCAGCTTATCGGACAGACCTTCAAAAGCCATTTGCTACTCCTCCTTTGCGCACGATCTGTTTACAGCAGGTGCAGACCCTCCTGCACCTTATCCAGAACCGCACAGCACGTTTTCCGCGCCGTCGGATTTTCTGTTTCGTTCTCTGCAATTTTCTTTGTCATTGCAGCAATTTCCGCATAATTTTCCCGCAGCGCACCCAGTCGCTCTGCAAACCGAAGCTTATCCTCCATATTCAGAAGAATCTCTTCACTGCGCTTGATGCTGTCCCGCACTGCCTGCCGGGATGTACCGGAAAGTTCTGCGATTTCACCCAGAGACAAATCCTCACCATAGTACAACTCTGCTGCCTGTCTCTGACGTTCCGTCAGAAATTCGCCGTAGCAGTCCAGAAGCATGACAAACTGTAAATCCTTTGCCATTCCTCATACCTCCTTATGCGGTGTAAAGGTATTCAGCTTTACAATTATAACGCATATTTTCTCTCTTGTCAAGCGTTTTTCTGATTTTTTTGTTCTGTTTTCAAATTTTTAGTTGATTCGCTTCATCGAAGGTTTGCTCCAGCCTTTAAAGGCTGGAGCGAACCTCGGATGAAGCGCAGCAATCCAAATTTCAAGAACAAAAAAAGAACCGCTGCACACCGCAGCGGTTCTCAAAATTACATTTCATTTCGATTTTCCAGCGCCTTGTACAGCGTCACCTCATCAGCATACTCCAGTATACCGCCCACAGGCAAGCCGAACGCAAGACGTGTCACCGTAATCTCCATGGGTTTCAGCAGACGTGCCAGATACATGGCAGTGGCATCGCCTTCCACCGTAGGATTGGTTGCCATAATAATTTCATGCACATCCTCTTTCTGCAAACGTGCCAGAAGTTCCCGGATTTTCAGCTGGTTCGGCATAATACCGTCAATGGGGGAAATCAGTCCGTGCAGCACATGATACACACCATTATACTCATTGGTGCGTTCAAATGCCGTAACATCCTTAGGACCCTCCACCACGCAGATGGTTCCATGATCTCTTCTGTCATCCGCACAAATGGGACATACCTCCTGGTCGGTCAGATTCTGACAGCATGCGCAATGACGGATCTCACGCTTCGCCGCATGAAGGGCATCTGCAAATGCATTTACCTCCTCTTCCGGGCGGGAAATCATGTAATACGCCAGACGCTCCGCTGTTTTCATACCGATACCGGGCAGACGAGCAAACTGCTCTGCCAGCACCACCAGAGGCAATGCGTTATGGTCAGCCATTATGGATTAAAACATACCCGGCAGAGATACGCCGCCGGTAATCTTGCTCATTTCAGTCTCAGTTGTAGACTCAACAACACCTACAGCCTCATTCACTGCGCTGATCACCAGGTCCTGGAGCATCTCGATATCCTCCGGATCTACAACCTCCGGCTTGATGGTCAGAGACTTGATGGTCTTCTTGCCTGTCACAACGACCTCTACAGCGCCGCCGCCAGCGGTTGCTGTGAAATCACGTGCTTCGATGTCTTCCTGCAGTTCAGTAATCTGATCCTGCATCTTCTGTGCCTGGCGAATCATTGCATTCATGCTCTGTGCGCCGCCCTGGTTCTGCTTCGGTAATCTTGCTTTCATTGTGAAAATCTCCTTAAAGATAAATTTTTGGTTTTTATTCAACAGCAGTTTCAATATTGCTGTTTATTGCTTTCTGAATCACATTCTGCGCCAGATTTTCCTTCTGGTCACTTTCGCTGCATTTTCCGAGAATCTTATACTCTCTGCCCAGCATACGCTTTACGGTATCTCCCAGCGACTGTGCATTTTCCCGGTTCTTCAGCAGCGTCAGGAAAAAGCGGTTCTTAGTAACGATCAGCATTACATTTCCGTTTACAAAAGCTGCGGACTCTGCAAGGCTGCCGGAAACCGCAGGATTTACTGTGCGATATTCCTCCAGAATATCCATCCAGTTTTCCACAGGACGAAAATCCTCCGGTCTGAGTTTCTTTGCATTGGGAGAAGCCTCTGTCCTGCCCTGTGTCTGCGGCGCCGCAGTTTGTTCCTGCTGCACGGATACCTTAGCCTGAGGTGCTGCCTGTACCTGCTGTACTGCCTGCACGACCTGAACCGGCTTCGGCTTCGGCATTGCCAGCGCAATCAGCGTCATTTCCAGTTCCACACGCTTGCCCGGGTTTCGCTGCATCCGTTCCCGGCAATCCTGCATTGCTGCAAGATGGGACAAAATCGTCTCCATGGGAAGCTTCCTTGCAAGTGCGCCCAGACGCTCTGTCTCATCCGGCATACAAGAGAGCAGATCTCCCTGATTGCCGCCAAGCTTCAGGAGCATCACGTTCCGCAGCTGGTCGGTCAGTTCCTCGCACAATCTGGTCATATCCTTAGATCGGCTGTACAGATCGCCGGTCACGCGCAGTGCATCGGCTGCCTGTCCATCTGCAATGGCTTCGAGGATCTCAAAGAGTGCACCTCTGCCCGCCACACCGGCAGACTCGGACACCACTGCTGCTGTAATCTCCTCAGAAACCGCAGCACACTGGTCCAGCAGAGAAATGGCATCTCTCATACCGCCGTCGGAAATTTTAGCGATCAGCCGGGCTGCATCCTCCGCTAAGGAGAGCTGCTCCTGCTGTGCAATAAAGGAAAGTCTCTTTGCAATATCCTCTGTCCGGATTCTGCGAAAATCATATCGCTGACAGCGTGAAATGATCGTAGCAGGAACCTTATGGATCTCCGTCGTTGCCAGAATGAACTTGACATACGCCGGCGGCTCCTCCATGACCTTCAGAAGCGCACCCCACGCACTGGGCGACAGCATATGCACCTCGTCGATGATATACACCTTACAGCTGCACCGTTCCGGCATATACACCGTACCCTCACGCAGATCACGGATATCTTCCACACTATTATTAGAAGCTGCATCGATCTCAATGATATCAGACAATGTACCCTTGTCCGCATCCCGGCAGATCTCACAGGAAAGGCATGGTGCGCCTTCCTTTGCATCGGGGCAGTTCATCGCCTTCGCCAGAATGCGCGCACAGGTCGTTTTACCAGTACCTCTTGACCCGGTAAACAGATAGGCATGCGCCGTTTTGCCGCTGCACACCTGATTGCGCAGGGTCGAGGTAATATGCGGCTGCGATATCACATCATCGAGCGTCTGAGGACGCCATTTCCGGTATAATGCTTTATACATGAAAAAACGCCCCTTTCATTTCCGCATAAAAAATCCGGAACATAGGTGTGCAGGCCTTCTGCGGCACACAAAACGATCCGCTTAATGCTGCTCGGTCTCCCGCCTGACATGGTTCACGGTGCTTCATTGCACAGGACCCGCACACCTATATTCCGGAGCTGCTTACGGAAAAACTTTCCGACTGATACAGAAATCCGAATCAGATACTTGTATTATACCACACCCTGAAGTAAATTTCAAGTCCTTTTTCACAAAAAAATTGCCCGATGCAAAATCTTTTCCGCCCGCATCTCTCCTCGTCTTATATTTTTAAGAAATGATTGACAAAATGAATGAAAATATGTTACAATGAGTATAGGACGCAGACCGCAGAACCAAAGGAGGCATGACTCATGAACTGCAAAAAAACGGTCGGACTGCTTACCGCTCTCGTGCTTACTGCCGGGACGTTTTCATATTCCGGAAGTGCTGCATCCGCCCCGGCGACAGGTGTACGGAACGGAGGCTATCTGCAAATATACGCACACAACACACCAGAGGGGGCATCTGTTTCCGATGTGCCTGTTGTACAGGCTGCTGACCTTCCCGCCTCCTACGATCTGAGAGATGACGATCTTGTAACACCGGTACATAATCAGGGTGCAGAAGGCATGTGCTTTGCTTTTGCAGCACTGGGCGCATGTGAAACCAATCTGCTGATGCAGGGGCTGGAAACGGACTGTAACACCCTCGATCTTTCTGAGGCGCATATGGGACATTTCCTCTACACCCAGCAGGAGGACCCGCTCGACCCGCTTTCCGGAGATTACCTGATGACAGCGAACAAAGGTGCAAGCGGCGGCAACGGCATTTTCGCAGCAGCTGCACTGGCATCACGCATCGGTACGCAGAAGGAGCAATTCTGCTCTTACGATGACTGGGGCAGTGATTATTCCGCCTACCAGCGGTACGCAGCACAATACCGTCTGCGCACCATGAAAAATATGACACAGGCGACCACAGATGATGCACGTGCTGTCATCAAGGAATGGATCCTGGAGACAGGCGGCGTGAGCATCGCCTTTTACAGCAAGCGTTCCTTGTATTATGACAATGGTACATCCTATGCATACTACGCACCGGACACCTCCTTTTACCAGGATGCCAATCACGCTGCACTCATTGTAGGATGGGATGACGATTACTCCCGGGACAATTTTTCTGAAGACAACCGTCCCGATTATGACGGCGCATGGCTTGTGAAAAACAGCTATGGTGCAGATCTGTTTGATGACGGCTATTTCTGGCTTTCCTATGAGGATCCTTCTGTGGGTTCATATTGCAGCTATGATATGATGCCTGTTTCGGACTATGGTGACATTTATGAATATGACGGCGCCGGCTATATCACCTCCTACAGCTATGAAGCAGCCGCCAATGTGTTTGTTGCCGAATACGACTGTACGCTCAGTGATGTGGCTTTTTACATGCCCGGAGCAAACCAGAACAATGCTTCCTATGAGATACAGGTATACCGGCTTCCGGAAAACACCGATGATCCTACAGACGGCGAATTGGTCAGCAGAGCAAATGGCACGCTTGCCTACAGCGGCTACTACACCATCCCATTAAAAAAGAACGTTTCCCTGCATGAAGGAGATCAGTTTTCTGTCGTTCTGCGAATCAAAAGGGCTGACGGCGCAACCGGATATCTTCCGATCGAGGAAAACATGTCCATTGCGACCGGATTCGACCTGCATTATGACGCAAATCCCGGAGAGAGTTATGTATTCAACGGTGCGGAGTGGATCGATACCGCCGGAATGGACGGTGAACATGGGATTCTGGGCAATGTGAATCTGAAGGCGCTTACAGTCCGCGCAGAGGAAAGCGCACCGCTTCGTCTGGAGGCTGCCATTTCTGCAGCAGAACAAAGCGGATTTATATCAGACGCACTGACAGAAGCGCTCAGTCTTGCAGAGGGCATCTATCAGAGCAGCACAGCTGCCGCTGATCATGCTTATGCATCTGCGACCTTGCTGTCGGTACTGGAAACAGAAACGGGAACGCCTGCTTACCCGGAATATCTGTATGAGGATCTCGCCGCAGAACCGGGTGACAGCGATCTGAACGGTACGATCGACATCAGTGACGCAACAGAAACCCTCCGGGTATATGCAGAACGCTCCGCCGGATATACCATCCGTCTGCGGCGCACTGTCACCTATGCAATGGATGCTGTATCAGACGGCACAATCGGACTGGAGGATGCCTCTGCTATATTGAAGAAGTACGCAGAATCCGCAGCAGCCATGGGATAAATATGCAAATACACATCCGCTCCGGAGGAAGATTTCCGGGCGGATGTTTTTCTATGCAAAGTGCCCCCAAAATTTTTTGAAAAAAATCCAAAAAAGGGGTTGACAAAACCTGTAAGTTGTAGTATAATATATCTTGCAATCAGAAATCACATATTCCTCCATAGCTCAGTCGGTAGAGCACTCGGCTGTTAACCGAGTTGTCGTTGGTTCGAGTCCAACTGGGGGAGCCAAAACTCCGAATCGTGAAAGCGGTTCGGAGTTATTTCATTTCAAAACAAACAAATGGAACAGCCACGCAAAAGCGGTCAGGATTTCTCCCGACCGCTTTTTTATGTATTGCTTAGAAATCAACCTCAAGGTCATAGTAGCAGCACTTGAGCAGCTTTTCCATTTCCTCCTGGGACGGTGTTCTCGGATTGGAGCCTGTGCATGCGTCGCCAATGGCTTCCTTAGCGATAGAAGGCAGTCTTTCCAGGAACACTTCCTCCGGAACAAAGCCCTGCTCGCAAGGATAGCTGTCTGCACCATAATTCTTGATGCACTGCGGAATGTTCAGATCATCATTCATCTTACGCAGATACTGAATCAGCAGAGCAACCTTCTCTTCATCATTTGCGCCGCCCAGTCCCATATAGTCTGCAATCACGCCGTATCTCTTCTTTGCGGTTTCATCCTTTGCATTGAACGCAATTACCTTCGGCAGATACATCGCATTTGCTGCGCCATGAATGATATGTGCGCCGTAATCCTGGAAGATCGCACCGGTCTTATGCGCCATGGAATGAACGATACCCAACAGCGCATTGGAGAAAGACATGCCAGCCAGACACTGTGCATTGTGCATCTTTGCACGTGCATCCATATCACCGTTGTAGGACGGGATCAGTTCCTTCATGATCATTTCAATTGCATGGATCGCAAGCGGGTCGGTATAATCGTTGTTTGCAGTGGAAACATAAGCTTCAATTGCATGCGTCATTGCATCCATACCGGTATGTGCAACCAGCTTCTGCGGCATAGTCTCAGCCAGCTCAGGATCAACGATCGCAACATCCGGCGTGATCTCAAAGTCTGCCAGCGGATACTTGATACCCTTATCATAATCTGTAATAACAGAGAATGCCGTTACCTCGGTTGCCGTACCGGAAGTAGACGGAATTGCGCAGAAATGCGCCTTCTTTCTCAGTTCAGGAATACCGAAGATCTTACACATATCCTCGAAGGTGCAATCCGGATACTCATACTTGATCCACATCGCCTTTGCAGCATCAATGGGAGAGCCGCCGCCCATGGCAACGATCCAGTCCGGCTCGAACTCCAGCATCTTCGCAGCACCATTCATAACGGTTGTAACAGACGGGTCCGGTTCTACGCCTTCAATCAGCATAACCTCCATGCCCGCTTCCTTCAGATAATCCTCAGCCTTCTGCAAGAAGCCATTTCTCTTCATTGCGCCGCCGCCGACTACAACAACAGCCTTCTTGCCCTTCAGAGTTTTCAGTGTTTCCAGAGCACCCTTTCCGTGATACAAGTCTCTGGGCAATGTAAATCTTGCCATTTGCGTTATCCTCCTTAAATCATATTATTATAAAAGTATACCATGCATAGCCCTGTGTGTAATATGCACAGAAATTGCCAACAAAGCTTGAATTCAGTATATCACTTTCATCTTCTTTTTTCATGAACCTGGCATGAATGTTTTGTAACTTGTAGCACTCCCCATCTTCATCAAGAAAATGCATGCAGTCGATCAGCATGGAGACTTTTATCAAATCAAATTCTGTTTAATTATAAGCAGCCTTATAGATTCGAATTATAGGATAAATGCTTTATAAATCAATGTTTAAAGCCACTAAACGTTCGTTTTAAAGATTTAGATGAAATGAGTTGACAAAATTCGCGTGATATGGTATACTAATTGAGTCAGCTTAAAGGAACATAACTTACTACAATCGAGGTGTGGCTCAGTTTGGTAGAGCACTACGTTCGGGACGTAGGGGCCGCAGGTTCGAATCCTGTCACCTCGACCATCATGGTCATACAAAAAAGATGACACGTCAAAAAACCACGGAAATTCCGTGGTTTTTTGCGTTTTAGAGGTCGGAAAAAGTGCCTTCAAAACCATAGATGACATTGGGCAATTTTGAACGACTAACAAGATTCGAACTCTCAAGTTACGATTTTGAGGGCAAAAATAAAGGATGAAAAGGCGAATTTGAGGAAGATTTCTCAGATTCGCCTTTTGTCATATATGTAGAAGTTTGTGGGCGGGTTTTGTTGAGACTAACAGAACCCGCTTTTTTTGTTTTCTGGAGAGGAGGCGATGCGATCGGATAGAGATAATACATATTGGCAAAGAAAAAAAAGGAGGCCGATTTAAATGCTGCAGCTAAAGGCAAACTTACTC